>VGBY01000123.1 GCA_016870295.1 Actinomycetota bacterium | reverse complement strand
GCGTTGGAGGGAAGCGCTCCGCTTCGTGCACCACCGACGAGCACGCAAGCCCAGTCGTCGAATCGGTGTCGAGACAGGTGCGTCGGCACAACGGCGGTGTGCGATGCGCCGGACTCTCTCGCCACACGAATCGACTCTTCATCGACATGGGACGCGAACGAGAGTGGTGACTGTTGCTGGCGCGCGCGGAAGATGACGCTGAATCCACCGATATGTGCCGGCGGTAGGCAAAGCCACCAGTGGCTGCTGCTGTTTAGCCCGAGCCGCTCAGCGACCCGGTCGGCGTGGGCCCGCAGCGTCGCGTGCGTGTGGATGACTCCCTTGGGTTGACCGGTCGAACCGCTGGTGGCGATGACGAGTGCGTCATCGACGGCCAAGGGAGTCAGCGGACCAACCATCGCGTTGTCCGGGCTCTCCACGCCAGCGAGCGACTCGGTGCCTGACTCGCCGATCATCTCGTCCGCGGCAAGAGTCAAAGCCAGTCTGCGTCGGGCGGATGGCAACATTCGTTGATCAAGCGGGAGCACGACGTCACCTTGCTGCCAAATTCGTTCGATCGTTTGTACGAGTGCATCGCCAATTGGCATGTCGACGGCGATGAGTTTTGGCACGGCGCTCACGCTATTGCGCACTATCGTGCGTACCCGATGACGACGCTCGCGCAGTGGGTGAGTGGAGCCCGACCGCGCACGCTGCCTGCCGCCATCGTGCCCGTGCTGATTGGTGTGGCCGTTGCGGTCGAACAGTCAAGCGGCAGCGCGCCGTCGGTAGCCGGCTCCATTTTCGTCATCAACGGACTTCTCGCGCTGGTCGTGAGTCTTGCCCTGCAGGTCGCTGTCAATTACGCGAACGACTATTCAGACGGGGTGCGTGGCACCGACGATCGGCGCAGTGGACCCTTACGACTCGTCGCTTCGGGGACCGCGTTGCCGAATGCTGTTAAGCGCGCAGCGCTGTATGCGTTTGCTGTGGCGGGTCTTGGAGGTCTCGTGCTTGCTTCAAGAACGACATGGTGGCTGGTTCCGCTCGGTCTCGCGTGCATGGCCGCAGGTTGGACGTATACCGGTGGGCCTCGTCCCTATGGATACGCCGGACTCGGTGAACTCTTCGTCTTCGTATTCTTCGGTCTCATTGCCACGGCTGGCACCACGTTCGTCATCGTCGAGGATGTGTCGCGGTTGAGCCTGGTCGCGGGTTGTGTGGCGGGGTTTCTCGCCACCGCGTTGCTCGTCGTCAACAACATTCGGGATATTGCCACGGATCGCGAGAGCGGAAAGCGCACGCTCGCCGTGCGACTCGGTGATCGACGCGCACGAATCGGCTATGTGCTGTGTTACGTCGGGGTGGCTGTGTCCGTTGCAGCGGCAGCGTTGGAGGTTCCGCTTGCGGTCATCGGGCTCGTGGGGCTGCTCGCCGCGCTGCCCGCGATTTCCACCGTGCGCTCGGCTGCATCGGCCAGCGAGCTGGTGCGGGCGCTCGGGATGACCGCTCGGGTGCAAGTGGTTGTCGGCGCGTTGTTCGCGCTCGGCATCATCGTTGGCTAGTGAGCCATTCGAGGATTGCATCGACGACCGCGAGCGGCATTGCCTGTGGCGCGCCGTGCCCAGCACCCGTGATGAGCGTCAACGTCCCGTGAGGTGCGGTGCTGGCCAGGCGTCGGGCGAGCGCCACGTACTTGAGGTCGAGTGAGCCGGCGATGGCGAGCAGAGGACGCGTGCTCGTGCGGAGGTCGTCCCACAACGGCCGTTGACGTCCCTGTCCGCAGTTGCGCAGGCTCTCCGCCAAACCTGCCACGGTGTTGCCCAAACGGTCGGGGAGACCTGCCTGGTCTCGGGGGAGGTCGGCAAACAGCGGCTGGGCCAACCACTCGTCAAGAAATGCGCCAACCCCGATGGCTTCCAAACGGCGAGCCAACGTCTCGTCGGCAGTGACTCGCGCTTGTCGCTCCGACTCGGTCTCCAGCCCGGCCGTACCGCTGATCGAAATGACGCCCTGCACGATCGCCGGATGGTCCACCAGTGCGCGTAATGCAACTCGCGCACCGAGTGAGTAGCCGACATAGACGGCGCCACCACCTGTCGCAACCAACAAACGAGCGGCCTCTTCTATCGGTGTTGCGATGTGGGCTGACTCGCCGTGACCGGGCAAATCGACGAGCACGCAGCGCAGACTCTCATCGCGCTTGCACAGCTCGTGGGCAATCGGTCGCCACATCGATCGCGTCTGGGTGAAACCATGACTGAACACGACGACGCGGGTGCCGTTTCCGATCGATTCATGGGCGAGTCCGTTCGTCACGAAGCTGCGAGACGCTTGAGTAACCGGACGAAAGTCGTCGAATCCTGCGCACCAGGCACGGCGAACGAGTCGTTGATGACGAACGTTGGCACAGCGGTGATGTCGTGCGCAGCGACCCACGCCAAGTCGTCCGTGACCCATCGCAGGGATGGCTCATCTGGGACGTCGGACGACAGTTGCTCGCCGAGTGTGGGATGAGAAAAGCCGGCTCGCGCGGCGCACTCCACCAGGGTGTCAACACGCGAAATGTCCACGCCGTCGATGAAATAGGCGCGCATGATCGACTCGTTGACGCGCGACTGCAAGTTGTCGAAACCTTTTTGACTCCCGGCAGATTGCGGATTCTCCAGGGCTTCGTCGCCGTGCCGTGCGACAATCTTCAGCAAGCGGTGGGCCCGCGTGGTGTTGGCACGAATCGCCTTGTGCATCGCAAAGCCGATGCCCTCCTCGGCCGCCACTTTCGTCACGTTGGCAAGAATCTCGTCGGCGCGCTGTTCGCCGCCGAATCTCTTGGCGTAGGCCTCACGCACGGGGAGCGGTGAATCCAACGGAGCCGTGGGGTCGAGCAGAAAGGCCCGGTAACTCACCTGCAGCTCAAGGGTCACACCCTCGTCGGCAAGGCTGGACACGGCTCGCTCAAACCGGCGTTTCCCGATGTAACACCAGGGGCACACGACGTCGGAAGCAATTTCCACTCGCATTGATGCCACGATAGAGGCATGCAATCGGCTGACGTGACCGCCACGTTCTGCGCCACATTGGTGGATGAATGGTGTTCTCTGGGTGTGCGTCACGCAGTGCTGTCGCCCGGGTCCCGTTCGACACCGATGGCTCTGGCGCTGAGCAATGCGGTGGAGTTGCGATATGAGGTGTTTCACGACGAACGCAGCGCGGCCTTTGCGGC
>VGBY01000122.1 GCA_016870295.1 Actinomycetota bacterium | reverse complement strand
CGCCGCACCTGGTGCAGCAACACCTGTGCGCGGGCCTGGCAGCGCAACCACATCTGGCGATTCGCCCGCGCGGCCGCCAAGCGGCGGGCAAAATACTTCTGCGAGCGACCGGGTTGTGGCGCGGCGCGGCGCGATTGCGAAGTCAACCACAAGGCTGCGCGGCAGGGCGGCGGTTATGGGCCGGGTTGTCATCATCATCTGAACCCCGACAACAACGGCCTCGGTGGGCTCGAGGTGTTGTGCCGCGCCCATCATCGCGAAATCACGACGGCACAGGCGAAAGAACGGGCCGCATTGCGCCGCGCCGCGAAGCAAGCCGCGGCGAACTCGGCGGATACGACTACGGATTCGTCGTCGACGTCGCAGCCCTGATGCCTGAGTCGTCGCGGAATCGCGGGTCCAAACACTCCGCCTCGCGATACGGCGCGTAATCGAGGGCACGCGCCACCGTCTGGGCCAACACCGCACGACCGGTGTCAGACAAGTGGATCTTGTCCTTGATCGTCACGCCCCGCAAAGTGGCGATACGCGCCCAGTCGAGCACGTGCACATGGTCATGTTCGGCGGCTGATGCCTTGATGATCTTGTTCACCTTCTTCTGTGCATCGCGGAATTCACCAGTGGTGAACACCACGGTCTCCACCCCGCGCGTGATTTCGAACATCTTGTCGAAGTTCTGACGCAACTTTGCTTCGTTGCCGTCGAAGTTGCTGCCCAAGTAAATGAACACCACATCCCACACCGCACCGATGCGACGGTTGAGCACTTCCACGCCGAAATCGGCGAAGCGTCCCGGCTCGGCT
The DNA here is from genome assembly GCA_016870295.1 of Actinomycetota bacterium. Taxonomy (GTDB): domain Bacteria; phylum Actinomycetota; class Acidimicrobiia; order Acidimicrobiales; family Ilumatobacteraceae; genus F1-60-MAGs027. Next base: position 2,409 of record VGBY01000122.1, on the reverse strand, counting down.
TCAACCGCCGCCTGCCAACCAAGCGGTTTCAGCGCCTCACACATTTCGTTGCCGTAGCGCTTCGCCGTCGACGCCATGATCGAGTCGCCCACCAACAGCACGCGATTGCCATCCACGCGACCGCCAACGGGGCCGCCTTCGGGCATCGGCAACTCCAACTCCGCACCGTCGGGCAACGTGACGGGCGCCCAAAAGTCGTAGCCAGGCAACCGCCCGATGCCATCCAACACGCCGGGCTCGCTCGTGGACGATTGTTCTGTCGCACAACTCGCAATCGTGCACGCCGACAGCGCGAGTGCAACCACGAGGCGCTTCACGACTCCATTCTCGCGGTCGCTGCGAGTCATGCGGTCACGCGGGCTTCAAATCCTCGAAGCGATCGACGTCACGCAACTGCTTGAACTTCACCCACCACACTCCGACGATGCCCAGCGTCAGCACACCGCCACCGACCACCGTCGCTGGAACTCCAACGGCCTGTGCCGCCACGCCCGACTCGAACGCGCCAAGTTCATTCGTTGCACCGATGAAGACGTTCTCCACCGCTGATACACGACCGCGCTTGTCGTCTGGCGTCACGAGCGGCACGATCGAACCGCGCACGAACACACTCACCATGTCGGCGCCGTGAATGACGAGTACCGCCACGAACGCGATCCAATACGTGCGCGTGAGACCAAGCACGATGGTGCCAACGCCGAACACCGCAACTGCGACCAAGAGCCAGCGACCAACGTTGCGTCGGAGAGGTCGAATTGCCAACAGCAATGCCACCGCGCCGGCACCAATGCCAGCCGCAGCGCGCAACCAGCCGTAGGCGATGTTGCCGACGCCGAGGCGCTCTTCGGCGATCACCGGCAAGAGTGCAACGGCTCCGCCAAAAAGCACGGCGAACAAGTCGAGGGCAATCGCGGCGAACAAAATCGGCGTGCGACGGATGTAGCGGAGACCTTCCACCGCAGAACGGAGCGTCGGGCGTTCATTCGCATCAGCGCCGCGCTGCGTGGCAGGCACACGAACAGCCGAGAATGTCGCGAGGGCAATGAGAATCAAGGCCGAGCCAGTGCCGTAGGCGATCACCGGTGATGCCGAATACAAAAACCCCGACATTGCCGGCCCGACGATGCCCGCCGATGTCCACACCGTGGAATACAGCGCGATCATCTGCGGCAACCGACCCTCGGGGGCAATCGCTGCAGCAATCGGCCGCATCGATGGGGCCAAGAACGCCCGTGAACTGCCGTAGAGAACTGCGATCACAAAAATCGGGAACACGCTCGTTGGCTTGGTTGACGCGTACCACATCAGCAACAGCGCCGACGCGAGTTCGCCAGCCATCGCAATCTGCGAGATGCGCTTTCGGTTGAAGCGGTCGGCGACGGTGCCGGTTACGAACACCAGCAGTGCGATCGGCAGGAATTCCGCAAGCCCCAAGAACCCGAGGTCGAGTTCGCGACGAGTGATGTCGTACACCTGTTTGGCCAACGTTGTCACTTGCAGCGACAAACCCACGTACAGCAACACGTTCGCGCTGATGTAGGCACCTACCGAAGGTGCACGTAACACCTCGAGAACGCTTCGACGCCCCGATAAATGTTCAGGCGTCACGACCTCACTAGGTTAGTGAATCGTGCCGTTGTCACCGCTTGCTCGCGAGACACGATTCATGCCGGCGACCGAACAAGCGAAGTTGGTGCGCGACAAAAAAGTGTCGGCACTTGAATTGCTCAACGCCGCAATCGAGCGATACGAGGAATACAACCCGAAGATCAACGCAGTGAACATCGTGTGGCTCGAACACGCGCGAGAACTGGCGAAGAAAGCAGACTCACAGCGCAGCGACGCGCCGTTCCACGGCGTGCCGACGTTGTTCAAGGATCTTGGGCTCATGTACGCCGGCCAGCGTCTGTCGCAAGGCAACAAGGCGATCAAGGCGATGAACTACGTACCGAATCAAACCTCGGAACTTGCCGCCCGCTTCGTGGCCGCGGGCCTCATCCCCTTCGGACGCACGAATAGTTGCGAATGGGGCAGCCTGCCCGTCACCGAGCCCGAAGCGTGGGGCCCGACGCGCAACCCGCACGATCTGTCGCGCACGTGTGGTGGTTCGAGCGGCGGTGCTGGTGCCGCGGTTGCGGCAGGCATCGTGCCCGTCGCTCATGCGAGTGACGGTGGTGGAAGCATTCGCATCCCTGCTTCATGCAACGGGCTCGTCGGCTTGAAACCGAGTCGTGGCCGCGTGTCGCTTGCACCACTCGGTGATGAAGCAGGTTTCAGCGTGCAACTCGCCGTGACGCACACCGTCGCCGATACCGCGGCACTACTCGACGCCGTGCACGGCGCCGGAATCGGTGACGGCGTCGTTGCCCCACCGCCACGGCGACCATATGTGGAAGAAGTCGGTGCGAA
>VGBY01000121.1 GCA_016870295.1 Actinomycetota bacterium | reverse complement strand
ACTCCGACCAACGCCGACATCTGGATCATCGTCGTCATCGGCATCCTGCTCGTCGTCCTCACGCTGCTCGCCTTGGCGGAAATGTCGCTGGCACGCATCACCAAACAGAAGGCTGAGGCGCTGCACAAAGAGGGTCACCGGCGCGGGGCACTGCTCGTGCGGTTGGCGAGCGATCCGACGCGCTGGGTGAATCCGCTGCTGCTCACCGTCAACATCTTGCAGACCGTGCAAGCCACGCTCACGGGCGTGGTGTCCAATCGACTGTTCGGCGCCCCAGGTGTGGTGATTGGCGTCTTCCTCAACGTTCTGTTGTTCTTCGTACTCGCCGAGGCCGTGCCCAAGACCTATGCGGTGCTGTACTCGGTGCGTGGCGCCACGATGACGGCACCGCTCGTCTCGGTGTTGGCGGCGTTTTGGCCGTTGCGCATTGCGTCGAGCGCCCTCATTCGCATAACGAACCTCATCGTGAAGGGTCGCGACCTCGAGCAGGGGCCCTTCATCAGCGAGACGGAGTTCCTCGGCATCGTGGAAGCGGCGGCGAAGGATGCCGTCATCGAAGTCGAAGAAAAGGACTTGATCAAGTCGGTGATTCAGTTCGGTGACACTGTTGTGCGTGAGGTGATGCAACCGCGCGGTGAGGTTGTTACCGTCGCCGACACCGACACGGTGTCAGAGGCGCTCGCTGTTGCGCTGGAGCATCAGTTCAGTCGCATCCCGGTGTTACGAACGGACGACGACATCGACGACGTCGCCGGTGTGCTCAACACGAAGGACCTCATGCAAATGGAGCGTGACGGCAAGGGCAGTACGGTCGTCACCAGGGTGATGCGCGAACCGCATGTCGTTCCGGAGGGCAAACTGGTCGCCGAATTGATGCGCGAAATGCAGCGTTTGCAGTTTCATATGACGATCGTCGCCGACGAGTACGGCGCATTTAGCGGAATCGCAACCCTTGAAGACTGTCTCGAGGAACTCGTTGGGGAGATCGGCGACGAGCACGACGATGCCGACACCCGATTCAAACTGCAGCCCAACGGGATAGCGCTCGTTGACGGTTCCGTCACCATTGACGACGTCAATGCAAAACTCGGCACGACCATCGATCAGTCGGAATACGACACGATCGGGGGCTACTTGTTTGGTGCAATTGGGCGCATGCCGCGAATCGGTGATGGAGTTGACGAGTCAGGCTTTCGCATCTGTGTCGAGGAACTTGATGGTCGGCGCATCACCGTCGTTCGCTTCGTCGCCACGAACCCACAGGGCTAGGGTCGTCGTATGAACATTTCGTTGCAAGGGAAAGTTGCGCTGGTCACCGGTGCCTCTCGTGGCATTGGCAAGGCAATCGCCAGACAGTATGCGGCGGCAGGGGCGAAGGTGATGATCTCGTCACGCAAAGAAGACGCACTACGGGCCGCAGCCAAAGAGATGACCGGCGATGTGGAGGTGTTTGCCGCGAATGCCGGAGACGTCGAAGCCGGTAAAGCGTGCGTGATGGCGACGCTGGAGCGTTTCGGGGCGCTCGACATCCTCGTCAACAACGCGGCGACGAATCCCTACATGGGTCCGACGCTGGAAATCGATGAATCGCGCTACGACAAGACGTTTCAGGTCAACTTGCGCGGTCCGTTGTTCTGGTGCAAGGCGGCATGGGAAGCACACATGAAGTCGCACCCCGGCGTCATCCTCAACATCGCCTCGGTTGGCGGCTTGCGTGCGGAAGGTTTTCTCGGGGTCTACAACCTCACGAAAGCTGCGCTCATCCACATGACTCGTCAGTTGGCAGGTGAGTTGGGTCCGACGCGTGTTGTTGGCATTGCACCCGGTCTTGTGAAGACCGACTTTGCCGCGGTACTCGTGGAGAACTTCGGTGAACGTCTGGCCGGTCAGTTGCCGACGAAGCGTCTCGGCGAGCCTGACGACATCGCCAACCTCGCCCTGTTCTTGGCGAGCGACAAGGCGAGTTGGATTACCGGAGAAACCTATGTGATCGACGGTGGCGCAGGGGTGCGCTCAGGCGCCATATAGATCCTGGCGTATGCCAAGAGGCGTGGCGCGCCGAACAACAGTACGACGCCGAGGAACATCGCCGAGGCGAGGTACGTGGATCGTAGTCCGAAGTGGAAGGCGATTTGGCCGCCGAGGATCGCGCCGATTGCCGAGGTGCCGGTGCCAAGAAATCGGTAAACGCTATTTACACGACCAAAGAGGTCGGCGGGAATCAGCCGCTGTCGCAAACTCACCGTCAGCACGTTCCAGACCGTTCCAAAGACGGCCATCAAGACACCCGCAATCACAACTGCCCATACGCGCGGCAGAGCCCACGGGATAATTTCCAGCGCGGCAAACATCACGTACGAGAGAACGATCGCCGCACTCTGACCGAGTCGCTTCGCAATTCGTGATCCAAGAAGTCCTCCGGCAATCGAGCCAATCGCGGAGGTGGCGAGCAAGAATCCAAAGCCGCGCGGCCCCAGACCAAGTTCGTCGCGCGCATACTTGGCAAAGATTGAGTGCGCGAACATGTGGCACATGTTCGCCGCACCCAGCATGAGCGCAAGCAGCCGCAGGAACGGATGTTGCCACAGCCAAACGAGACCAGTGCGGATTTCTTGGATGAACGATGTTTCGGTTGGTGCAGCAGGTTTCGGGGTTCTCGGTGCAACCCGAATTGACGAGATGAGCGCAGCCGCTATGACGAGTGCCGCGGCCTGCAGGCCGAATGGTGCGGCAAGAGCGGCGACAAACAACCAAGCTCCGAGCGGCAGACCGATGAAGGAGTTTGTGGCGACCTCGGCTGCGTACAGGCGTCCGTTGGCTCGCTCCAATTGATCCGCCGCGACAATGGATGGCAGGAACGCCTGCGCTGACATATCGAACAGCACTTCACAGATGGCAAGTGCTAGCACGACAGCGATGAGCATCCATATGTTGATGACGTCGGTCAGGATCGCGAGAGTGAGACCGGCGAACAGTAATGCCCGCACGGCGTTGCTCCACGCCATGATGTTTCGTCGCTCGTGACGATCGATGAACACTCCGGCAGGAAGGCTGAGCACCAACCAGGGCAACATCGCCGCGAAACTGACGGTGCTGATGAGGCGTGCATCATCGGTGAGGGAGAGCGCCAGCAGCGGAGCCGCGGCGGCGACGACTCCATCACCGAGGTTCGAAGTGGTCGTCGCTGCAAAATGTCGCCAGTACGTGGCAGGCAACCT
>VGBY01000120.1 GCA_016870295.1 Actinomycetota bacterium | reverse complement strand
GACGGCGCCGAACTCAGCGTCTCCGTCACCCTCGCCCCCGCCACATGACCGCACCGCACGATCCTGCGCCAACCACGGCTGCACCGCGCACACCTGCGCGTCCGCGTGCGCACGTCGTGGTGCTCGCCGTCAACGTGGTCATCGCCGTCGCGCTCATCGTGACGGGTCTTGCCGTGGTGTGGGCAAACAACAAAGTGGGTGATCGTCTCGTCGTCAGCATCGACGCTGCTGACGCACCTGCAAACCCGTCGGACGATGCTTCATTGAATGAGCCCTCCATCGATACTTCCAATCTGCGACCGAAGAACTTTCTTCTCACCGGCTCCGACAATGGTGCGTGCCCGAATGGTGACGGTACGGCGGGCGGTATCGGCGACCGCACGGCATTCGGTGAACGCAGTGACACCATCATGTTGTTGCGTGTCGACCCGACAATCAACGATGTCGCCGTGCTGTCGTTTCCTCGCGACTTGTGGGTGAAGATTGCTGGTACGACGCGGCAAGCGCGCATCAACTCTGCCTTTGACGTGAAGGATCCGTCACGGCTCATCCGCACCATTGACGACAATTTCGGGGTGCCGGTCGACCACTACGTGAATGTCAACTTGTGTGCGTTCAAAGAGATTGTCGACTCCGTCAACGGAGTGAAGATTCCATTCGCGCACCGCACGAAGGATGATCGTGTCGGCTTTCGCGAGGTCGGGCCGGGTTGTGTGCAACTACGCGGCGGGCAAGCGCTCGCGTACGTGCGGTCGCGCAGTGGCTACCGCTACTTCGACGATGCCAAGCAGAAGTGGGTCGGCGATCCGACGGGCGACATCGGGCGTATCAATCGCCAACAGGATTTCTTGCGGCGCTCGATGCAGCGCGCGCTCGATCGTGGCACCACCAATCCCGCTACGGCCAACGCGTTGCTCAACGTGGCGCTCGACCGGGTGATCACCGACGATCGCCTCACGCCGCGCGACTTGCTGACGCTGGCCCAGGCAATGCGCAATCTCGACACGACGGGCGTCAACTCGTACACCATCGAGTGGTCGATGCGCCGTATCGGCGGCGAGTCGGTGTTGATGCCAATCACCGACACCGACACGATGAAGGCGATTCTCGCAATCTTCCGTGGCGAAGCGAACTCTGCCACCACACCGCCCGAAACTGCTGGTGATGAAGACGCCGGCGGCGTCCGTGCGCCGAACTTCGCCCGCGCGACTTCCGGCATCGACCGCACGGCATTCGTGACCGTCGTTCCCCTCACGGCCACCTTGCTCACTCTCATCGGTGAGGCTGACACCGCGCCATTTGCCGACGACTCATCGACGCCGACCACGATTGCCGGTGCGCCGCAACAACAGCGCCTCGGGGTCTTCCCTCCCGACGACCCGAGTTGCCGCTAACTACACTCGCCACGGGAGCACTCGTGGAATCCAGCAACATCGGCATTGACATCGCCGTCGTGGTCGTTGCATATTTGCTCGGCACGTTCCCGAGCGCCGAAATCGTGGCGTCGCGTTTCGGAAGTGACATCACGAAGGTCGGATCGGGCAACCCCGGTGCGTCAAATGTGATTCGTGAACTCGGCTGGAAGGCCGGCATGACCGTCTTCCTGCTCGACATGGCGAAGGCGGCCATCTCCGTCGGCATTGCGTGGGCGGTTACCGGCGAGCAACGCGGTGCGTTGAGTTACGCCGCAATGTGCGGTGCAATCGTCGGGCACGTCGCACCGGTATTCCGCAAGTTCAAGGGCGGAAAGGGTGTTGCGTCGGGTGGCGGTGCACTGTTCGTGTTGTTTCCTGTCGTGAGCGCGGTGCTCTTCGTGTCATGGTTCGTCATCAGCAAGGTCACGCGCAAGGCATCCGTGGCATCACTCGCAATCACCATCGGCACTCCGATCGGGATGGTCATCGACGGTGCCAAGCGATGGGAGTTGTACGTCGTGCTCGGTGTCGTCGTCTTCGTGATCATCAAACATCTGCCGAACATCCGCCGCTTGCGGGCAAAGACCGAACCTTCGCTATAGGGCGCGAGTCGTCGCTGGTGAGATCACCTCAGCGCAGTAGCGTGCCCTAATGCTCGAAGTCTTCACGCAGGCATTCGACTGGTTGAAGGATTTCTCCTCTTCGCCGTGGTTCTACCTCATCATCTTCGTGATTGCGGTGCTCGACTCCGTACTACCGATCGTGCCGAGCGAGACGCTCGTCATCATCGGTGGTGTCAGCGCGGGGCTCGGCAACTTGTGGATTCCCCTCGTCATCGTGTGCGCGGCGAGTGGTGCCTTCATCGGTGACAACATGAGTTACCTCATCGGTCGTGAGGCCAGCGATTGGGTGATGCGGCGCCAGACACGAACCGAGAAGGGCACTAAGCGAATGGCGGCCATCGTCGAGCAGGTGCATGAACGCGGCGGATTGCTGCTCATCACCGCGCGCTTCATCCCCGGTGGTCGCACTGCGCTCACGCTGTCGTGCGGCGTCACCCGTCAGCCGCGACGTTGGTTCGTCGGTTGGGCTGCCGTCGCGGCGCTGATCTGGGGGCACTACGCGGCGTTGCTCGGCTTCATCGGTGGCAAATCGTTCGAAGAGAATCACACGCTCGCCTTCATCATCGCGTTCGCCACCGCCTTCAGCATCACCGCGCTGATTGAAGTGGTTCGCTGGCTGTTGAAGCGCGCCAGATACCGTCAAACTGCATGACCTTGCGGCTCAGCGTCGATGCCGATGCATGGCGATCACATGTCGCTGCTGCCGCGAAGGCTCTCACTATCGGTACGCGTGCCGATACTGCCAATGAAGGCAACGCACTGCTCCCTGTCGTAAAGGGCAATGGTTACGGTTTCGGTCGAGGTGTGCTGATGTCGCACGCTGCCACGCTCTCTCGTGATGTCGCTGTCGGCACCGTGCACGAGTTGCACGATGTGCCGGCCAACCTGCGCCCGTTCGTGCTCACGCCGCTTGGTGCTGGCCTCGCCGACGCACGGCCATCGATTGCAATTCGTGCAGATGCCGTGCTCGCCGTCGGTGCGCCCCACGACCTGAACGTGCTCGAGACACTCGGCTCGCGCCATGCCGTCGTCATCAAGGTGGAGTCAACGATGCATCGCTACGGTGTGAAGCCCAGCGATGCAGTCGCGCTGCGCAAGCAGGCGGAGTCGGCCGGTCACGAAGTCATCGCGTGGTCGGTGCATCTTCCGCTCGCCGGCAACGATGAAGAGCGCGTCCGTGAAGTCATCTCGCTCGCTGGCGAACTGTCTGCCGATCTACCACTGCACGTCAGCCATATCGGTGCTGCCGCAGGGGCGCTGCGGGCGGCCGTCAAGCAACATGTGGTGGTTCGTACGGGAACACATCTCTGGCTCGG
>VGBY01000119.1 GCA_016870295.1 Actinomycetota bacterium | reverse complement strand
AGATTTCTCGCGCAAACTTCTGCCCGACTTGTCGGGCGAGATACGCCGAGCCGTATCCGCCATCGAAACTGGCGACGTCGGCGTCGGTTTGTTTGAACTTCGCGTGCTCGCGGCTGGCAATGGTGAGGTCGCACACCACGTGCAGGCTGTGCCCGCCGCCGACCGCCCAACCCGGCACCACGCAGATGACCACCTTGGGCATGAAACGAATCAGTCGTTGAACCTCGAGAATGTGCAGGCGACCGGTGCGTGCGGCATTGATGCTGCTGGCGTCGACGCCATCGGCGTACTTGTAGCCGTCTTTGCCGCGAATGCGCTGGTCGCCGCCGCTGCAAAATGCCCAGCCGCCATCTTTCGGTGATGGACCGTTGCCGGTGAGCAGCACACAACCCACGTCGGAGGTCTGTCGTGCGTGATCGAGTGCCGTGAAAAGTTCGTCCACCGTTTGCGGACGAAATGCGTTGCGCACCTCTGGCCGGTTGAACGCGATGCGCACCGTGCCCGAATCGACGCTGCGGTGGTAGGTGATGTCGCCGAACGAGAAGCCCGGCACGGCTCGCCACGCCGACGCATCGAACAGGGGAGAGATCGGCGAGCCGCCAGCCGTCGCAGTCACCCTTTCAGTGTGGCAGCGAATTGCGAGGACTCGTTCGCTGAGTTGGGCCGGGTGGCTAGTCTCTTGCGTTCAATGAGTCAAGTGTGTCGCGACCTCCGGTCGGCGACGTAAGGAGACGTAGGTGACGACAGAACCGAGCAGTGACAAGGCCCGTGCGGGGCGAGCATCGCAAGCTCTCCGCGAGTTTCTGCACACCGAGTCAGCCGGGGCCATCCTTCTGGCGCTCGGGGCTGCCACGGCCCTCATTTGGGCGAATTCACCTTGGTCCGCTTCATATCGTGACCTCTGGTCGAGTTACCCACCCGTGTCGCTGAGCGGCCTCGGTCTTGACTTTGACCTTCGCCACTGGATAAACGACGGAGCAATGACGTTGTTCTTCTTCGTCGTGGGATTGGAGATCAAGCGTGAGCTAACGGTGGGTCATCTCAATTCTCTGCGGACCGCGGCTCTGCCCGCCATCGCCGCCTTTGGTGGCATGTTGGTGCCAGCGATCCTCTATCTATCGATTGCCGGTTCAACGGAACCGCGTGGTTGGGCGATTCCTGTCGCAACCGATATTGCGCTCGCCGTCGGTGCGCTTTCGGTGGCTGGTTCGCGATTGCCACCGTGGTTTCGTGCATTCCTCCTCGCGCTCGCAATTGTTGACGACATCGGTGCGATCATCATCATCGCAGTCGTCTACTCGTCGGGGGTAAAGACGTGGTGGCTAGTGGCTGGCGCCTCGTCAGTGCTCATCACCCTGGCCCTCCAAAAGCTCGGCGCGAAGTCACCGATCGTGTATGTCGTAGTTGGGGCATGGATGTGGCTCGCCCTTTACAAGGCCGGAATCCATCCGACCATTGCCGGAGTGGTAATGGGTCTATTGACGCCGGCGGCAATGCGCCGCGGCAAACCGCTCATTGACTCTCTGCAACATGCGCTCCATCCCTGGTCGACGTTCGGCGTTGTCCCCATCTTCGCTCTCGCCAACAGCGGAGTTGAAGTCTCGATGACCGGATTGCGCGACGCGTTCGGTTCGCCGATTACGTGGGGCATCGTTGTGGGTCTTCTCGTCGGGAAACCACTCGGCATCGTTGTTGCAACACGACTCACCGTGCGGGCCCGAGTCGCAGACTTGCCTGCTGATGGTTCGGGCCGCCAGTTGCTTGGCACAAGTATGGCCGCGGGAATCGGCTTTACTGTGGCGATCTTCATTACGGAACTCGCACTTACAGAACCGACCGATCAAGCCAATGCGAAGTTGGCGATTCTTGTTGCATCGATTCTCTCCGCGGTGCTGTCCATCGTGTTGCTAACACGGGGCAGTTCGAAGAGTGTTGAGATCGATTGAACTACAGCGTCACTGACAACGCCTAGTATCACTTAATGGATTTTCTGACTTTCGTTTGGCTCGTTGTCGGCCTCGTGTGTCTGGTGTTCGGCGCCGAGTGGTTGGTGCGTGGCGCATCGTCGGCGGCCACGAAACTTGGTGTGGCCCCGATCGTGGTCGGTCTGACGGTGGTTGCATTCGGTACGAGTGCCCCCGAGATGGCGGTGTCGATAAGTGGGGCTCTGTCGGGAAGTGCTGATGTGGCGCTCGGCAACGTTGTTGGCAGCAACACGTTCAACATCTTGGCGATTCTTGGTTTGTCTGCAGCGATCAGCGGGTTGTCGATCGAGCAGCGACTGCTCAAGTTCGACATCCCTGTCTTGATTCTCATCACCGTGGTGGTGTACGGGCTCATCCTCAATGATGTGGTGGGACGAGTTGAAGGCGCAGTGCTGTTTCTCGGCATCATCGCCTACACCGGCTGGTTGCTGCGCGGAGCGCGCAAGGGTGAATCGCCCGCTGTTGGAGCCGAATACAAAGGTGCCGGCGAGAGCGTGGAGGGCTCTACGTTCACTCAGTCGATCATCTTCCAGGTCGGCCTCATCATCGTGGGCCTCTCCTTGCTGGTGCTTGGCTCGCAACTGCTGGTCGACTCCGCAACCGAGATCGCATCTGCGCTTGGCGTGAGCGACTTGGTGATTGGTCTCACGGTGGTGGCCGCCGGTACTTCTTTGCCCGAACTTGCCACCTCGGTCTTGGCGGCGATTCGCGGTCAACGTGACATTGCGGTGGGCAACGTGGTGGGCTCGAACATCTTCAACCTTCTCTCAGTGCTCGGTGCGTCGGCAGCCGTGTCGTCAAAAGGTGTTGCGGTGAACAGTGAAGTGATTCGACTCGACTATCCGGTGATGTTGGCCGCCACCGTGGTGCTGCTGCCGATTTGTTGGAACGGTTTCATGATCAAGAAGTGGGAGGGATCTCTACTCGTCTTGTTCTATGTCGCGTATGTGGCGTACCTCATCATGGAGGCAGGAGATAGCACTGCTCCGGAGCTGTATCGCACGGCGATGCTCATCATCGTGCCGCTCGTGATCATCGTTTACGGTGTCGCCGGCTTTCAGGGTTGGCGCAAGCATCGCGCTGCGCAGCGCGCATAGACCCCCTCAGTGGAGCTGGGGGGAATCGAACCCCCGTCCATCAGCCGTTGAGCGCCCGTGATACGACCATCCCCGCTGTGGTGCTGTCGCAACACCGTCGGCGGGTCGACTACCTAGTTACCTAGGCCGCGTCTCGTCTTTCCAAGAGGTCATCGGTCTTTCCCAATGTCAGCGTGCTTTCCCGCTGTCATCCTCCGCTTCTGTTGCCGGGCTGCGGTGGATCGGCCCCGTGCGACCTTGCGGCTCACGAGTGCTCTCCGACACCTAATGAATTAGGCGGCGAGAGCGAACTGC
>VGBY01000118.1 GCA_016870295.1 Actinomycetota bacterium | reverse complement strand
GAGTCATGGTTTGTGGAGCGTTTCCACGCGCTGCGGCGCACGGTGTTTCAAGACCCGCAGAGTTTCTTCCGCCACTTCGCCGATCTCAGTGATGAGCAGGCGTCGGCGCTCGCACACCAGATCTGGGAATCAATCAACGGCCGCAACCTACGCGAGAACATTGCGCCGACCAAAGGCCGTGCATCGCTGGTCATCGAAAAGGGAGCCGATCACCGCGTCACCGATGTGTTTTTGCGCAAGTTGTAGACGGTCACTGAGTTCGCGCCCGCTGATCAGCAGCGCAGCTGCGTCGCCTAGCGGTGCAGCGAATTGAGGTAGTTGTACACCGTGATGCGCGAGACGCCCATCGCATCGGCGACGTCCTCCACTGCACGGCGCAGGATGAACGCGCCACGCTCGTCGAGCAAGCGAATCGCTCGTTGTTTTTCGGCGCGCGACAAGAGCGCCAGCTTCCCACCGAGTTCGCGCTCGACGGAATCAATCAGTCGGTCCATCGCACCATGTAACGCCGGTAGGCGCACACCAGCGACGACTTTGCCTTCCCATACGAGCGGCACATCCGACTTGGCGATCTCCGCCACCGACACCACCGTGGCGCCGAGCGCGTTCAGCAACGGCTGCACGGTGTCGATGAGTGGATGTCTCACCGTCATGACGAAGTGTGGCGTGCCGCTGTAACACTGACGAACGTCGCGCCGTTGTCGTATGCGGCACGCATCATGTCGGCAACGACGATCGGCATCTGCTGCACATCGACGACGAAGGTGCTGCCGAACGGCCCGAAGTCGACTGTGAGACCATGTCGTTCGACGGCCGCCACCGCTTCTTTCACGTGTGGCCCAGGTTGCCCTTCAACGAACGGTTCGACGGTGAATTCCACGACGAGCGATGCCATCAGCGTCACCAAGCGTAGACGGCTGCCTGCCACCTACGATGAGTCAATGGCCGAAAACACCCAGACGCTGAAAGCCCGCGAGGTGCATGGCACCGCAAAGAACCTGGTGGCCCACATCGACGATCTCTACGACGGCGCAGTCGCCCTGCGTCGTCGCCTGCACGAATGGCCGGAGGTCGGCAATCATCTGCCCAACACGCGTGCGGCCGTGCTCGAGTCGCTCGAAGGGTTGCCGCTCGATATCACCCTGCATGAAACGACGAGTGGCATCGCCGCAATGCTGACCGGCAGCAAACCGGGCCCCACCGTGATGTTGCGCGGCGACATGGACGCACTGCCGATGCCCGAAGACACGGGACTCGACTTCTCCTCGCGCAACGACAACATGATGCATGCGTGCGGCCACGACACGCACACCTCGATGCTCGCCACCACCGCCAAGTTGCTGGCCGAGCGCAAGGACGACTTGCCCGGGCGTGTGCTCTTCATGTTTCAGCCCGGCGAAGAGGGGCACCACGGCGCCAAGTTCATGCTTGATGAAGGATTGCTCGACGTGCCGCCGCTCGCCGACGGCACCCCGTCGCCCATCACGGCGGCATACGCACTGCACATCACGACGGCGGTGCCGGCTGGTTGGGTGACTGCCAAGGGTGGCCCGACGATGGCATCATCCGACACTTTCGAGATCGTGGTGAAGGGCAAAGGTGGGCATGCATCGGAACCGTTCCGTGCGCTCGACCCCGTGCCGGTCGCGTGCGAAATCGTGCAGGCGCTGCAGATGCTGGTCACGCGACGGATTCCGGTGTTCGACCCGGCCGTCATCACCGTGACGCAGATTCACACCGGCACGACGTCGAATGTGATCCCCGAGTCGGCATACGTGAACGGCACGATTCGCGCGGTGAGCGAGTCGACGCGCAAGAAGGTGCACGACGGCTTGAAGCGGGTCGCCGAAGGTATCGCCGCCACGCACGAGATGTCGGCAGACGTGAACGTGACGATCGGCTACCCCGTCACGGTGAACGACGGCCCGAGTGCGGACTTCGGTCTGCAGATTGCCGATGCATTGGTCGGCGCCGACAAGGCAATTCGTCTTCCGACCCCGATAATGGGCGCGGAAGATTTCTCGTACGTGCTGAACAAGCTGCCCGGAGCGATGATCTTTCTCGGTGGCACACCTGAAGGTGTGAACCCGGCAACGGCGGCACCAAATCACTCCAATCGGGTGATGTTCGAGGAGAAAGCGATGAAGACCGGGATTTCGCTGTACGCATCGCTGGCGTTGCGCACGCTTGGCGTGCGACTCGACTAACGACACAATGACCCGCCCACTCGACGGTGTTCGGGTACTCGATTTCACGCGGGTGCTGGCGGGGCCGCACGCCACACGCATGTTGTGCGACCTTGGTGCGGAAGTCATCAAGGTGGAGCCTCCGGTCGGCGACTTGACGCGGTTCGGGCAGCCGCGCCTCAACTCGCTTGCCACGTATTACATCCAGCAGAACGTCGGCAAGTTGAATGTCTCCCTCAACTTCGACGACGAGCGGGCCATTGACATCGCGCGACGCCTGGCTGCGATGAGTGACGTCGTCATCGAGAACTTCCGCCCCGGCGTGATGGGGCGGCTCGGTCTCGGGTACGACGTTCTCGCGGTCGACAATCCCCGCATCATCTACGCGTCGATCAGCGGCTACGGGGCAACCGGACCATGGGTCGACCGTCGCGCATATGCCCCCGTCGTGAACGCCGAAGCCGGCATCACCAAGCACCAAGGCGACGTACGTGGTGGCGCGTATGCGAACGATCCGTTCAGTCACGGCGACGTGTACACCGGCATGGAAACTGCCGCCGCGATTCTCGCCGCACTGTTGCAACGCGAACGCACGGGTCGTGGTCAGTTCATCGACGTGTCGATGGCCGAAACGCTGTTGTACGTCAACGAGCACGCCCACGACCAACTGTGGGAGGGCGAGGTTCCCGCCGATTGGATTCGCTCGTTTCAACCGGCCGACTATCCGGTGCTCACCACGCGCGACGGCAGCGTGGTGGTGGTCAGCGGCCACCCGGCGTCGAAGACGAATTTCGCCTGGTTTTGTGCCGCGATGCAACGCGACGACCTGCTGACCGACGAACGATTCGTCGATGTGCCGTCACGACTTGCCCATCTCGGTGACTTCCTGCAGATTCTCGCCACATGGGCAGCCACCGTGGCGAATGCCGACGAGATCGAACGCATCTTTGCAGAGCACAACCTGGCGACGGGCCGACTGCGCGGCGTTGCCGAGCTGGCGACGACAGAGTGGGCCGAGCAGCGTGGCGCCATAACTCGTGTTTCGGATCGCGGTAATGGCACCGTGCGTATCCCGCAAAGTCCGTGGAAGTTCAGCGATGCCGATGTGCGCATTCGTGGCGTGCCGAAATATCGCGGGGAAGACAACGCCCACGTGCTGCGGGAGTTGCTGGGGCTCGACGATGCAACCATCACCCAATTGGCGCGTGATGGCGTGACGAGCAGCCACGGGCCGACGCAGTAGTCG
>VGBY01000117.1 GCA_016870295.1 Actinomycetota bacterium | reverse complement strand
AGGATGGTGAATTCGTGTCGGGCGCGACGATTGCTCGCCAGCACGGTGTTTTGTTCGTCTTTCTTCGCCATGTCGCTGATTTGAGCCTAGGTAGCGTCGCATTCGTGAGTTCGTCGCGCCTCGTCATCACGAATGCAATCGAGCAACACATCGTCGAGCACGCGCGCGCCTGCAAGCCGCATGAGATGTGCGGATTGTTGGTGGGGGAGCCGGGCAGCGATCGCGCGCTCGAGTTTCATCCGTGTCGCAACGCAGCAGCGTCGGCAATCGTGTACACCCTCGACCCGAAGGACTACATGCGCGTCGAACGAGACGCCGACGACCGCGGTCTTGCGGTGCTCGGCGTGGTGCACAGCCACACCCACACCGAGGCCTACCCCAGCCCGACCGATGTGGCCCAAGCCCCCGACCCGAACTGGAACTATGCGATCGTCAGCCTGAAGTACGACCCCCCGCGCCTGCGCAACTTTCGCATCGTGGGCGGGGAAATCAGCGAAACCGCGCTCGAACGCGTGTGACCGCTAGCGCCAGCCACGCTGCATGCGGCCTTGCCACCCACCGCTAGATTGTTGACAACTCCTATCGGGATTCACAAGATTCCGAAACGAGCCGGTGGAGCACCACCCAGCAGTTCATCCCCTGGAGCACGACATGACCGACCTCAATGCGACGAACATCGCCGAGCGGTCGTCGTCGAGCGTGCTCGAACTCATCGGCAACACGCCGCTGGTGGAAGTGACGCAGCTGTCGCCATCACCCAACATTCGACTGTTTGCGAAATTGGAAAGTCAGAATCCGTTCGGCTCGGTGAAGGATCGCATCGCCACTGCGATGATCAAGCGCGCCTACGCGACTGGTCGTCTGGTGAAGGGTCAAAGAATTCTCGAACCATCGTCGGGTAACACCGGCATCGCACTCGCCGCCATTGCGCGAATCACCGGCAACCCAATCACCATCCTCATGCCAGAGAGCGTCTCGGTTGAACGTCGTCAGATGCTCGAAGTGTTCGGGGCTGAAATCATCCTGACTCCCGGACCCGAAGGTTCGAATGGCGCAGTGCGCCGCGCTGAGGCACTCGCCGCCGAGCACCCCGAGTGGTGCTTCTTGCACCAGTATTCGAACGAAGCCAACCCGCGCGTGCACTACGAAACCACCGGTCCGGAAATTTGGCGTGACTGCCCGCAGATCACCCATTTCGTGGCTGGTCTCGGCACCACCGGCACGTTGATGGGGGTCGGGCGATACCTGAAGGAACACAACCAGGACATTCAGATCATTGCCGTCGAGCCGCCGCTCGGCGAACTGGTCGAAGGATTGCGCAACTTGGACGACGGCTACATTCCGCCGGTGTTCGAGTTGTGGAAGGGTCGCGAAATTCTCGACCGCAAGCGCATCGTGCGACCGCGCGAGAGCATCGAGATGACCCGCCGCCTCGTGCGCGAGTGCGGCATCTTCGCCGGCATTTCATCGGGTGCATCACTCGCTGGTGCGTTGAAGGTGGCGAACGAAGTGGCCGAGCGCGGCGAACACGCCAACATCGTCTTCATCGTGTGCGACGGTGGATGGAAGTATCTGTCGACGGGTGCCTACACGGTGGATCTCGACACCGCTGCAGCAAACGTCGAGAAGGTCATCTACTTCTAAAGCGCTGAGCGCGCAGCCACGCCGCCGACTCGTCAGCCGCCGGCTACGAGCGCGATTTCTTAGCCGCCAGCGACAAGCGCGACGAGCCCCAGCAACACCACGGCCGCACCACCGATGCGGCGACGGTGGTCGACTTCACCGAGCAGTTTCCAGCCGGCAAACGCCGCAATGAGCACGCTCGACTCGCGCAACACCGCCACGTAGCCGACGGGGGCTTGGCGCATCGCCAACAACACGAGGCAATAGCTGCCAAGAGTGCCAATCGCCGCGAAACCGAACTGTTTCCACTGCGTGCGCAACGCGGCGAGCGCCTCGCCGCGCCGTGTGGCAAACGTCCAAGCCGAAACACTGAGGCCCGTCGTCACAAAGATGCTCAACGCATATGCCGCGGGGTCGGCCGACTCCCGCACTCCGGTTGCGTCGATTGCGGTGTAGATGCCGATGATTAACGCGGTTGCGAGAGCAAACTGCATCTGGCGCAGGGAGCCGCGCGACAACAAGAAGAATCCAACTCCGGCAATCACGATTCCTGCAACGGTGAGGGGGGAGAGCACGTCGTCGAGCAGCAACACGCCGAGTATCGCCGCGCCAACCGCACCACCACCGCGTGCAATCGGATACGACACGGAAAAATCTCCGGTGTTGTAGGCGCGCACCAGCATCATCGAATACGGCAGGTGGGTTATGCCGGAGAGCAATGTGTACTTCCACGCAAAGCTCGGCCCGTCAAAGAACAACCACCAACCAACGAGCGCGCCACCGGCGATGAACATCGCGATAAGGAACTGCCCCCACAACGCCAGCCCCGAATCGGTGTTGCGCTTGACGGCAAGATTCCAGCCGGCGTGCAAGCATGCGGCACCAAGTGCCATCAGTGTTGCGGTCAACATGTCGTGCGACTCGCCATCAACGTCGCAATCAACACCGCGCAATAGCCTAAGAAGCACATGGTGGATGTGCGCGAGCGCCCAATCGGCGTGTTCGACTCTGGTTTTGGCGGTCTCACCGTCATGCGGTCGCTCATCGACCTGATGCCCAACGAGTCACTCGTCTATATCGGTGACACGGGCCGCTATCCCTACGGCAACAAACCTGCCGATGAAGTGCGCAGCTATGCGATCGAACTCGCCGAAAGCCTCGTGCACGACCACGGGGCCAAGATGATCGTGGTTGCCTGCAACACTGCCGCGTCGGTAGCCCTTGATGCACTGTCGAAGTCGCTCACGGTGCCGGTGATCGGCGTCATCGAACCAGGTGCCCGCGCACTGGCCCGCGTGACGCACAACGGCAAGGTTGGTGTCATCGGCACGGTCGGCACCATCGCATCGCGTGCTTATGACGTCGCGATCGAAGCAACGGGGGCAGATGTCGTGCTCACATCAGCCGCTTGCCCGGGTTTCGTTGAGTTCGTCGAGCGCGACCAAACAGATGGCGACGAGGTGACGCTGCTCGCCAAGCGATTGTTGTCGCCCGTGAAGGACGCTGGCGTCGATGCGTTGTTGCTCGGGTGCACGCACTATCCGTATCTCGCGCCGGTGATCCAACGGGTGATGGGCGATGGTGTGGTGCTGGTGAGCAGCGCTAACGAAACCGCATTTGCCGTGCGCGAACTGCTCGAGTCGGGCGGACTCGCGTCTTCCCGCGACGGAGTCGCCGAGCGACGGTTCTTTTCTTCCGGTGATGTCGACTGGTTTGCCACGCTTGGTCGGCGTCTGCTCGGTCCCGAGCTCGGCGAAGTGTCAGCGTGGCATTCAGGAGCCGCATCATGAGTAACAACAAGAACGCCGCTGGTACTCGCCCCGATGGTCGTCGCGCCGACGAGCTGCGCC
>VGBY01000116.1 GCA_016870295.1 Actinomycetota bacterium | reverse complement strand
GGGTAGCCCGAGAGGGTCAGTTCGGGGAAGGCAACGAGGTCGCAGCCGGCCGCCTCGGCGCGCGCCAGAAACTCCTCCACCTTGGCCAGGTTGTGCGCCAAATCGCCGACCCGTGGGTTGATTTGGGCAAGACCGACCCGCAACGAGGCTGGCGGTGCCGCAGTGGCCACGCCGTCAGGCTACTGAGGAGGAGATTTTCACACGCCGTTTACAAACGGATGATGCCGCTGACACGAAAACGAGCAAAACTATTGCGTCTCGTTTCACGAAAGGAAACACGAATGCCATATCAGGCCGAATACATCTGGATCGACGGTGTGAAGCCCACGCCGCTGCTCCGCTCAAAGACCAAAGTGCTCGACAACTCCGTGAAGACGCCACCGATCTGGGGCTTCGACGGATCTTCGACCGAGCAGGCGACCGGCGAATCGTCGGACTGCATGTTGAAGCCAGTGTTCTGGTGCAAGGATCCGATCCGCGGTGGACGCAACATCATCGTGATGTGCGAGGTGTACCTCGCCGCGACCGGTGAGCCGCACCCCACCAACACGCGCGCCGCGTGTGCCGCAGCCGCCGCGAAATACAAGGCGCACGGGATGATCTACGGCATCGAGCAGGAGTACACGTTCATGCGCCTGAATGGTCGCCCATTCGGCTTCCCCGAACTCGATGGCGAACCTGGCCCGCAGGGTCCGTATTACTGCGGTGTCGGCGCAGGCCGAGTGATGGGTCGCGACATCATCGAGATCCACACGCAAGCGTGCCTCGATGCCGGGCTCATGCTCTCCGGCACGAACGCCGAAGTGATGCCCGGTCAGTGGGAATTCCAGATCGGTCCGCTCGATGCTCTCGCGGCGAGCGACCAGATGTACGTCGCCCGTTGGTTGCTGCACCGTGTCGCCGAAGACTTCGACGTGGTGGTGTCGTTTGACGCCAAGCCACAGAAGGGTGACTGGAACGGTGCCGGTGCGCACACCAACTTCTCCACGAAGGCGATGCGCAACTCCTACGACGCAATCGAAGCGGCGTGCAAGGCCATCGGTGGTCGCGTGATGGAACACGTGAAGAACTACGGTCACGACATCGAGAGCCGTCTCACCGGCAAGCACGAGACTGCGCCGTGGAACCAATTCAGTTACGGCGTCTCCAATCGCGGCGCATCGATCCGTATTCCGTGGCAGGTGGCACGCGACAAGAAGGGCTACGCCGAGGACCGTCGTCCGAACGCGAACATGGACCCCTACGTCGTCACCCGCCTCTTGCTGGAGACCGTCTGCTCGCAGGAAAAACTGCCGGCCAGCGGCGGCAAGAAGAAGAGCAAGGGTCGCAAGTAACCCCTCGGGGCGTACACCGGCACGCGTGAGCAACCGTCGTTGCCACCGCGCAGTTTCGCTGGTGTACGCCCGAGGTGCTTGACCTCGTGGATATCGGACGCTTCGCGTGGCTCGACTCCGCAGTGACGGTTGACTGAAGGGGTGGCCGGCATGCTCGACGCTCAACGCGACTACGTTCTGCGCACCGTCGAGGAGCGCGGTATCCGGTTGGTGCGTCTGTGGTTCACCGATGTGCTCGGCAACTTGAAGAGTTTTGCGATCAGCCCCGCCGAGTTGGAGAACGCACTCAACGACGGCATGAGTTTCGACGGGTCGTCGATCGATGGATACGGGCGCGTGCAAGAAGCCGATGTGCTCGCACTACCCGATCCGAACACCTTCGAGGTACTTCCCTGGGTGGACTCGAAGGCCGCTGAAGCGCGCGTCTTCTGCGACATCGCACAGTTGGATGGCACACCGTTCGAGGGCGACCCGCGCCAGGTGTTGCGCCGCAATCTCGAGGCTGCCCGCAAACTCGGCTTCGTCTTTTACATCGCACCCGACATCGAGTACTTCTACTTCGCACCGCCGACCGGCGGTCGCCCGACGCCGCTCGACGAAGGTGGGTTCTTCGACCTCACCACCACCGACATCACCAGTTCGCTGCGTAAGGAAACGATTCGCACGCTCGAGACGATGAGCATTCCGGTCGAATACAGCTTCCACGAGGATTCGCCCAGCCAGCACGAGATCGACCTGCGCCACACCGATGCACTCGCGATGGCCGACAGCGTGATGACCTTCCGCTTCGTTGTCAAAGAGATTGCAGCCATGCGCAACGTGCACGCCACGTTCATGCCCAAGCCGATGGAGTCCGTGCAGGGTTCGGGCATGCACCTGCACTTGTCATTGTTCCAAGGGGATTCCAACGCGTTCTACGACAGCCACGACCCGTACAACTTGAGTGCTGTCGCGAAGTCATTCATGGCCGGGTTGCTCCGCCACGCTGCCGAGATCACCGCGGTCACGAATCAAACGGTGAACAGCTACAAGCGACTCGTGCCGGGCTTCGAAGCGCCGGTGCACGTCTCGTGGGCGCGCAACAACCGCAGCGGTCTCATTCGCGTTCCCGTGCCCAAGCGCGGCAACGACCTCGCCACGCGCATCGAGTTGCGTTCGCCCGACCCGGCGTGCAATCCGTACCTGGCGTTCTCCGTGATTCTCGCGGCGGGCTTGCGCGGTGTCGCCGAGGGTTACGAGTTGCCACTCGAGGCCGACGCGAACCTGTTCGAGATGGGCGACGCCGCACTCGCCAAACTCGGTATCGAGCAGCTCCCGCAATCGCTGAACGATGCGCTGAGAGTGATGGAGTCTTCGCAGCTCGTGGCCGAGACGCTTGGTGAACACATCTTTGAATGGTTCTTGCGCAACAAACGCACCGAGTGGCGTAAGTACAAGACCCATGTGTCGCAATTCGAGATCGATACCTACCTGCGCTCGCTATGACCGCAACCGGATTGCTCGCTGTCTTCCCCGAAACTCCCGGCATCGACGTCGCTCGCACGCTCGACTTGTCGGGCTACTCGTGGAAGGGCGTCGCCAACGTCGACACGATGGCCAAGCTCACGCCGACGAGCGGCTGGGCGGGTGCAGTCGTGTCGTGCGACGAAGACCCAGAGAGCGGCTGGGCGATGTGTCGCGCGCTACGCCGCCTCGAGCGCCCGGTGCAGCGCATCCTCGTCCTGATCAGCGGCGCACAGGTCGGCGACCTCGAGGTGCGCGACAACTTGTTCGACGACTTTCAGTTGGTGCCGTTTCATCCACGCGAGTTGGAGGCGCGCCTGCGTCACATGTTCTACAACGAGCTCATCGCGCCGTCGACGACGGTGGTGGAGCACGCCGGCTTGCGTCTCAACCTCGAGACCTACCAGGCCACGTTCGGTGGCAGTCCGCTCGACCTCACCTTCATGGAATACGAATTGCTCAAGTTCTTCGTGCAGAACCCCGGCCGGGTGTATTCGCGCGAAGTGATTCTCTCAGAGGTGTGGGGCTACGAATATTTCGGTGGCGCCCGCACCGTCGACGTGCACGTGCGTCGTCTGCGCGCCAAGTTGGGTGAAGAACACGCTCACCTCATCGAAACCGTGCGTAGTGTCGGCTACCGCTTCGGTTCGTCGAAGTGGTCGGGCTGA
>VGBY01000115.1 GCA_016870295.1 Actinomycetota bacterium | reverse complement strand
GGCCGTGCGTGGTCTCGATGCCGAAGCCCGCACCGCGGCACTTGCACGACCCGGCGCCGTAGGCGCGTGGCGTGAAGCCGATGGTGCAGTCGATATCTTCGACGCCGCAGATGGGCTTGCGTCCACCGTCGACACGACCGCGCCGACTGCCGACCTTGCCACCTATCACACGGAGCGCCTGCGTTGTGCGTGGCCGATCTTCGGCATCGATATCGACGGCGACACGATCCCCGCCGAAACCTCGTTGGTGGATGTTTGCGTGTCGTTCACCAAGGGTTGTTATCCGGGCCAAGAACTCGTCGAACGCATGGATAGCCGTGGTAGCACCGCACCACGCCGACTGCTGCGCCTACCCGCGCGGCCCGCGAATGGTGTGATTGCCGCGGTCGGCGAGCAATACACGGTCGGCGACACGCCGCTCGGTCGGTGCACCTCGGTGGCGGGTGAATTTGCGCTCGTGATGGTGACAAGAGCGCACCTCGGCGACGCCGAAGCACTCGTGCGCTCGTAGACTTCCCCAAACTTATGACGTACGTTTACGCCTTCGACCACAAGCACCGCAAGGCGCCGATGAGCATGAAAGATCTGCTCGGCGGCAAGGGTGCCAACCTCGCCGAAATGATGACGGTGCTGAAGTTGCCGGTGCCGCACGGCTTCACCGTCACCACCGACGCCTGCCGCGACTACATGCGTGGCGGCTGGCCGAAGAGTCTCGACAAAGAAATCGCCCAGCACGTTGCCTCGCTGGAGAAAAAGATGGGTCGCAAACTTGGCGACGCCCGGGATCCGTTGCTCGTGTCGGTGCGTTCAGGTGCCAAGTTCTCGATGCCCGGAATGATGGACACGGTTCTCAACCTTGGTCTCAACGATGCGAGCGTGCAGGGCCTCGCGCGGTCGACCAACGACGAACGATTCGCCTACGACAGTTACCGCCGCTTCATTGCGATGTACGGCCGCATCGTGTTGGGTGTCGACGGGCATCACTTCGAGCACCCGCTCGAGCAAGCAAAAGCGGCCGTCGGCACGAAGAACGACGCCGATCTTCCGGCTTCGAAGTTGCGCGAACTCAGCGAGCAGTACAAAGCAATCGTCAAGCGCGAAACCGGCAAAGATTTCCCACAGGAGCCCGCCAAGCAGTTGCGCGGCGCGGTGGAAGCCGTGTTCCGCTCATGGAATGGTGCGCGAGCAATCGCGTACCGCGTGCGCGAGAAGATCAGCCACGACCTCGGCACCGCGGTGAACGTGCAGGCCATGGTGTTCGGTAACCGCAACACGCAGTCGGGCACCGGCGTCGGTTTCACTCGCAACGCTGCGACCGGTGAGAACGTGCCCTACGGCGACTACCTCATCAACGCACAAGGCGAAGACGTGGTCGCGGGTATTCGCAACACCGAAGACCTCGACTCGCTCAAGCGCCAGTTCCCCAAGGTGCATGCACAACTCTTGGAGATCTTTGCGCGACTCGAGCGCCACTACAAAGACATGTGTGACACCGAGTTCACCATCGAAGATGGGAAACTCTGGATGCTGCAGACGCGCGTCGGCAAGCGCACGGGTGCGGCAGCGCTGCGCATGGCGGCTGAGATGGTGAAGAACGGCGGCACCGCCAAGTACAAGTGGAAGATCAGCAAGAAAGAAGCGCTCATGCGCATCACCGCAGACCACCTCGACTCGGTGCTGCACCCGCAATTCGCCAACAAGACCAAGGCGATCGCCAAGGGTCTCGCCGCATCTCCCGGTGCGGCGGTCGGCAAGGTCTACTTCACGGCCGACGACGCCGAGCGCGCGGCCAAGAACGGCGAAGCCGTCATCCTCGTGCGCAACGAGACGAGCCCCGAAGACGTGCACGGAATGATGGTGGCCAAAGGCATCCTCACCGCGCGCGGCGGTCTTGTCAGTCACGCCGCGGTCGTTGCTCGTGGTTGGGGAACCCCGGCCGTCGTCGGTGCCGAAGCCGTGAAGATCGACGGCAAACAGTTCGCGGTGGGCGACACCACGGTGCGCGAAGGCGACACCATCTCCATTGATGGTGCGACGGGCGAGATCATGCTCGGTGCGCTCGCAATGGCCGGATCAAAACCGCCGGCCGAGTTCCACACCATCCTCAAGTGGGCCGACGAATTCCGCAAGGGCAAGTTGAACGTGCGCGCCAACGCCGACACCGGTGACGACTCGAAAGTGGCCCGTGATTTCGGTGCCGAAGGCATCGGCCTCTGCCGCACCGAGCACATGTTCCTGGCGCCCGACCGTTTGCCGGTCGTGCGACGCATGATCCTCGCCGACTCACCGGCACAAGAAACCGCGGCACTCGAGGAGTTGCGCGCAGTGCAGAAAGAAGACTTCGCGGCGATCCTGCGCGCCATGAGCGGCTTGCCCGTCACGGTGCGTTTGCTCGACCCGCCGTTGCACGAATTCCTCCCGCGCGTCGATGAGCTCGAAATCAAAGCCGCGACCGGTGGTCTGTCGGCCGAAGAGAAGCAACTCCTCAAGGCCGCTCACGCGTGGGCCGAAGTCAACCCGATGCTCGGCACACGTGGTGTGCGACTCGGCGTGATCAAGCCGGGCCTCTACGCAATGCAGGTGCGCGCGCTGATGGAAGCAGCCGACCAAGTGGCTGGCGAGGGTTACGAGCCGGTCGTTGAAGTGATGATTCCGCTCACCGTCACGGATGACGAACTCGCGCTCGCGCGAGGCTGGGTGCAGAGCGTGCTCGATGAATTTTCGTCGCGCCCGCGCACGACGCCCTCGGGCAAGAAGGCCAAGCGCCCGCAAGTTACCATCGGCACGATGATCGAAACCCCGCGTGCGGCGATTCGCGCCGATGAACTCGCGGCACATGCCGACTTCTTTAGTTTCGGCACCAACGACCTCACGCAGATGACGTTTGGTTTCAGCCGCGACGATGTCGAGAGCCGCATGATGCCGGCGTATCTCGAAGCCGGATTGCTGAAGCGCAACCCGTTCGAGACCATCGACCAGACCGGCGTCGGAGAACTCGTCGAAATCGCCGCCAAACGCGGACGCAAAGCCAAGCGCAAGTTGAAGCTGGGTGTCTGCGGCGAACACGGTGGCGACCCCGAGTCGATTGGCCTCTTCTACCGTGCGGGTCTCGATTACGTAAGTTGCTCGCCGTACCGAATCCCGATTGCTCGTCTCGCGGCGGCGCAGGCGATCATCGGTGGCGCAAAGAGCGAGACCAAATAGTCGCATCGCGCGCACCACGCAGGTGTCGCCCAGCGCAGAACTAGCCTCTCGCGCGTGGCCATCTCCGAAGACGACATCGAACGGGTTCGCACCGCGCAACCCATCTCCGCGGTCATCGGCAACTATGTGGCGCTGAAGCGTGCGGGGCGCAATTTTCTCGGCCTGTGCCCGTTTCACGGCGAGAAGACACCGTCGTTCAACGTTCGCGACGAGACAGGTCGCTACAAGTGCTTTGGCTGCGGTGCTTCGGGCGACGTCTTCAAGTTCATTCAAGAAGTTGAACGCATGGATTTCGTCGGTTCGGTCGAGCATCTCGCAGCAAAAGCCGGAATCACCCTCAACTACACCACGGGCGGCCCATCGCGCGACCGCCAACGCAACAAGGAGTTGCTCGATGTCATGGAGCGTGCCGTCGAGTGGTATCACCAGCGCCTGCTCACGGCACCCGATGCAAAGGATGCGCGCGAGTACCTGCGCTCGCGCGG
>VGBY01000114.1 GCA_016870295.1 Actinomycetota bacterium | reverse complement strand
GGTGCCGGCGATTTCGGCGCCTCTCGACATTGAGTCATTCATTATCTGCGGCAACGAAAACACCTCGAAATTGAGCAGGGGTCCTTGTGAACCCCGTAACAATCTAGGCGCGCGGCTCCGTGTCGACCAAATCGGATTCGTGTGTTTGTGCGTCGCCCCCGCGAATTCGCGGGTGCAAAACGGTGAACACACTAAGTGCGCTGCCGACGATGACCAGAACGACGAGCGCCGAGCCCGTGCTGTACAGCGCCGAAAACAACACCACCGTGGAGAGCAATGCCGCCCAACCCCAGAGAATCACGACCGCTCGGCGCGGACCGTGACCCAATTGGATGAGCCGGTGGTGCAAATGTCCCATGTCGGCCTGAGCGAAGCTCCGTCCACTCGCCGTGCGACGCACGATGGCAAAGATCACATCGACAATCGGTACCGCCAAGACGAGCAGTGAGATGAAGATCGGAGCCAGGAAGAAATATGTCTGGCCGTTGGCCGACTGCGTGTCAGGGTCGGCGCGACCACCCACCACGCTCGTGGCGACTGCCATCAACAACCCGAGCAGTAGCGCGCCACTGTCCCCCATGAAGACCCGCGCCGGATTGAAGTTGAACGGTAAGAACCCAATGCACACACCGACTGCGATCACGGCGACAAGCGGGCCAATGTTCGGTTGTGGCAGAAGGTTACCTTCGGTGAGTTCGCGCGAGTAAATGAAGAATGCGCCGGCACCGATCGCGACGATGCCGGCCGCCAAACCATCGAGGCCGTCGATCAGGTTGATTGCTTGTGTCATGCCAAGCAACCACAGCACGGTGATGAGCGGCACCCAGTCGTCGCTCAACACGAACACATCGAGAAACGGCAGACGGAACTGGAACATCGTCACACCAAACCACACGAGCGCGACGGCTGCGACGACGATGCCAGTCACCTTCGCCGGCGGTGAGCTGTCGCGAATGTCGTCGATGATGCCGACCACGAAGATGATCGCGCAAGCAACCAGCACGCCGATGATCTCGGTGCTGTCTTCGAACAATTGATTGAAGTCACCGAGCAGGCTTGCCCCGACGACCGCCGCGAGAATTCCAACGAACATCGCGATACCACCCACATCGGGTGTCGGCACCGGGTGCATGCGGCGCTCGTCGGGTGTGGCCATCCAACTCTGGCGTTTAGCAAGACGAATGACGAAGGGCATCGAACCTGCCGTTGCTGCCGCAGCAATCAAACCGATGATGAGGTACGCAGCAAGGCTGATCATGCCGCGCAGAATCCGGCGCTCACGTCCCTAACGATAGGCGGGAAACGCGGCACACAACGCAGCCACCTTGGCGCGTACATCGGTGACGATTGCGGGGTCGTTGCGGCCCTTCAGCGTGGTGACGATGAAGTCGGCGATGGTCGACATCTCGGCTTCTTTCATGCCTTGTGTGGTGACCGACGGGGTGCCGATGCGCACACCCGAGGTGACGAAGGGGCTGCGTGGATCATTGGGCACCGTGTTCTTGTTTAGCGTGATGCCGGCCGTGTCGAGCACCGCTTGTGCTTCCTTGCCGGTGAGTTCAGCATCGAACGGGCGCAGGTCGACCACCATCATGTGCGTGTCAGTGCCGCCGGACACGAGGCGGAAACCGCGCACCGCGAGCGCCTCCGCCAACGCGGCTGCATTCTTCACGATCTGGTGGGCGTACTCACGAAACTCGGGTTGCAGTGCTTCCAAGAATGCGACGGCCTTTGCGGCAACCGCATGTTCGAGCGGGCCACCCTGCTGACCAGGGAAGACCGCTTTGTCGATTGCTTGCGCATGCTGCTTGGCTGAAAGTATGCAGCCACCGCGCGGACCCCGCAGCGTCTTGTGCGTGGTGAAAGTGACAACATCGGCAAACGGCACGGGGTTGGGGTGCGCACCACCGGCGACCAGGCCCGCGAGGTGTGCGATGTCGAACATCATGTAGGCGCCCACCTCGTCGGCGATCTTCTTGAATGGTTCCGGCTCGATACGTCGCGGATAACTCGTCGTGCCCGCCACGATCATGCGTGGTCTGTGTTCGTGCGCGAGTCGGCGCACTTCATCGAAGTCGATGCGCTCGTCGTTGACACCGACCTTGTACGAGCGGAAGTCATAGAAAATGCCGCTCGCGTTCACCGGCGAACCATGCGTGAGGTGACCACCGTGGTCGAGGCTGAGGCCGAGCACCACGTCACCGGGTTTCAGCATCGCCTGATACACCGCCATGTTCGCACTCGCCCCGGAGTGCGGCTGCACATTGGCGTGGTCGGCGCCGAAGAGTTGCTTCACGCGTTCGATGGCGAGCGCTTCGATCTCGTCGACGACTGCGTTGCCGCCGTAGTACCGCTTGCCGGGGTATCCCTCGCTGTATTTGTTGGTGAGCACCGAGCCCGTCGCGCGCATCACGGCGGGCGAGGTGAAGTTCTCGCTCGCAATCAACTGCAGACCGGTCGTCTGGCGGTTGCGCTCTTTCTCGATGAGCGCCTCCACCTGCGTGTCGGGTGTGTGTTCAGACGGGAACGGCATGCAACCTAACTTTCGCGGCGGGCGGCTTCTTCGACTTCGATTTCCTTCAATTGTCCCACACGTCGTGCGTGACGACCGCCCTCAAACGGTGTTTCGAGAAACTTCTTGACGATTTGTTCAGCCAGGTCGTTTGACACGACGCGCCCGCCCATTGACAGCACGTTGGCGTCGTTGTGCGATCGCGCCATCTCCGCCAACCACAGGTCGTTGCACAGCGCGGCACGCACGCCGCGCACCTTGTTGGCGGCGATCTGTTCGCCCTGACCGCTGCCCCCGAGCACAATGCCCACATTGGCCTTTGCATCGCGCACGGCGCGGGCGACGCTGGCACAAATGTGCGGATAATCGGTGGCCTCGGGTGAATGCGTGCCGTAGTCCTCAACGTGATAGCCGAGACCTTCGAGCACGCCAATGAGACGCGTTTTCAGGTCGAAACCAGCGTGATCAGAGCCGATGGCGATGCGCTTGGCCCCGCTGCGTGACGTCATTGATCGTCAGCCTAGGTCTCACCGATGCTGCACTGCGTAGCGTTGTGCCGCATGCCTCTCGACCCGCGCACACCGGTATTGATTGGTCAGGGTCAGGCGCTCGACCGCAACATCACCCCGCAAGAGGCCAAACATCCTGTGGCACTCATGGCCGATGCCGTGCACGCTGCGGCCGCCGACGCAGGTATCCCGCTACCCCGCGCAATTGATTCGGTGCGCGTGGTGCGTTTGTTGTCGTGGAAGTACTCGAACGCCGCTCATGCCCTCGCCCAGGCGTGCGGAGTCACCGCGCATGAGTACGCAAGCACACCCCACGGCGGCAACATGCCCCAAACTCTCGTCAACACGACTGCACGGCAAATCGCTGCCGGTGAAGTGGATTTCGTCGTGCTGGCCGGCGGGGAGTGCACGCGCACGCGATCAGCCGTGAAAGATGCAGCACTTTTGCCGTGGCCGGCACTCAACGATGCACCGCCGGCCACCCACATCGTGGAGGATCTTGCCCTGCTCAACGGGGAAGAAACCCGCCTCGGCATAATGCTGCCGATTCAGGTGTACCCGATGTTCGAAACGGCACTTCGTGCCGCGGCACAACGGGACATCACCGCACACGACCGGCACGTTGCCGAGTTGTGGTCGCGCTTCAGCCGCGTGGCGGCAGACAACGAGTTCGCTTGGAGTCGCG
>VGBY01000113.1 GCA_016870295.1 Actinomycetota bacterium | reverse complement strand
TTGGTCTGCCAACCCGTGTTGGGTGCAACACCAAAGAAGCCGGCCTCGGGGTTGATCGCATAGAGGCGTCCGTCGTCGCCGAACTTCATCCAACAGATGTCGTCGCCGATGGTCTCTACCTTCCAGCCGGGCACGGTCGGCACGAGCATCGCCAAATTGGTCTTGCCGCACGCCGAGGGGAATGCACCCGCGATGTACTTCACATCGCCGGCCGGGTTGGTGAGTTTCATGATCAACATGTGTTCGGCGAGCCACCCGTCGTCGCGGGCCATCACCGAGGCGATACGCAGCGCGAAACACTTCTTGCCGAGTAGCGCATTGCCGCCGTAGCCCGAGCCGTATGACCAGATCTCGCGCGTCTCGGGGAAGTGCACGATGTACTTGTTGTCGGGGTTGCAGGGCCACGCGACGTCCTTCTCGCCGGCGGCGAGCGGTGCGCCGACCGAGTGAATGCATGGCACCCAATCGCCGTTGCCGAGCACGTCGAGTGCGCCTGCACCCATGCGCGTCATGATGCGCATGCTCACCGCGACGTATGCCGAGTCGGTGAGTTGCACGCCGATGTGCGCGATCTTTGAACCGAGGGGTCCCATGCTGAAGGGCACCACATACATCGTGCGACCGCGCATCGCGCCGGTGTACAAGGCCGTGAGTTCGCGGCGCATCTCGGCGGGCGCCCGCCAGTTGTTGTTCGGGCCGGCGTCGGCTTCCTTGGTGGAACAGATGAACGTGCGATCCTCGACGCGCGCAACATCGCCCGGGTCGCTGTGCGCCCAGTAGGAATTCGGTCGCTTCGCATCGTTCAGTTTCTTGAACGTGCCCGACGCGACGAGTTGCGCGCATAGCGCGTCGTACTCCTGCTCGCTGCCGTCGCACCAACGGATGTCGGCCGGCTGCAGGATCGCCGCCCAGTCGGCAACCCACGCGTTGAGACGGTCGTTCGTAGAGCGCGCGGGCATATTCGTTGGGCGTGAACGAACGGGTCAGTGACCCGGCGTGCCCATGTCCCTTTCGGATCCGATTCGCAGTTGCGTGGCGCGTCCGGCGGCATCCACGCTGAAGTTCACGCGTTGACCCTGGCGCAACATGCGAAAGATCGAGCCCTGCAACGCGTGTTCGGCGAGTTCGTATTCGGCGAGGTCGGTATCGCGCACCACGATTCCGTCACCCGTCGCAGGATTGAACGCCTTCACGACGCCTTGCATATTCGCTCAAGGTATCACAGGTAGCCTCGTTCCGTGCCCGTGCTGGAGCAGTTGGGTTCTGATGCCCTGCGTCACACGCTGGTCATCTTTCGCGACACGATAAAGCGGCATCAGGCCGACATCAACAAGTTGAACGTGTACCCGGTGCCCGATGGCGACACCGGTACCAACATGGCGCGCACGCTGGACGCGGTCGTCGCCGAGCTGGAGAAGAATCCCGGCGACCTAGAGCCAACGTGCGATGCCATCAGTCACGGCTCGCTGATGGGCGCACGTGGCAACAGCGGCGTGATCCTGAGCCAGATTCTGCGCGGTTTGGCGGCAACGTTGAAGAATGCGCGCGAACTTGGCGCTCCAAAAGTTGCCGAGGCGTTGAAGGCCGCATCGGCCGCCGCGTACGAGTCGGTGTTGAAGCCGATCGAAGGCACGATTCTCACCGTGGTGCGCGAAACCGCCGACGCAGCAGAGCGCGCCGCAGGCGATGGTGCGACGCTCGCTGCAATGTTGCGCGTGGCGCGCGCGGCGGGTCGCGAGTCGTTGGCCAACACACCCGAGTTGTTGCCCGTGCTGAAAGATGCCGGCGTCGTTGATGCAGGAGGTGCGGGGTTCCTCTTGTTCCTCGACTCTGCGTTGCACGTGGTGGATGGCGAGCCGTTGCCCGAACCAGAGAACATCTCCGGCCCGAACACCGAGCAGCTGATCGCGGTCGCCAAGCGCAGCGCCGCCGACGGCACGGTCGATGTCAGCGAGCTGCGCTACGAGGTGATGTTCCTCCTCGAGATCGACGACACGAAGTCGCGCGCCTTCATGCAGAAGTGGGGCGAGATCGGCGACTCGATCGTGGTCGTCGGCGGCGAAGGTCTCTACAACTGTCACGTGCACACCAACGACATCGGTGCCGCGATTGAAGCGCCGATCACCCTCGGCGGTCGTCCGCACCAGATTCGTGTCACCGATCTCTTCGAAGAAGTCGCCGAAGAGCACGAGAAGCGCGAGGCGCAACTCGCCGCGCCGACCTCGGCGGATGCGGCGGCGCACGGCGGGCCGCACGGTGGCAAGCCCAGTTTCAAGACACACGCCGCACTGCCTGAGGTCACGTGTGCGGTGGTGGCGGTGGCGAGCGGCGATGGCATCGCCGAGTTGTTCGGCAACCTCGGCGTGCACGGCGTGGTGACCGGTGGCCAAACACTCAACCCATCCACGCAAGAACTGCTCGACGCCGTGGAGCACATGAACGCCCAGCAGGTCGTGATCCTGCCGAACAACAAGAACATCATCCCCGTCGCCAAACAAGTGGATGGCCTCACCAAGAAAGAAGTTCGTGTCGTGCCGACGTGCTCGATGCCAGAAGCGCTCGCCGCGCTGGTGGCGTACGACCCCGAGGCTTCCGCCGAACACAACGGCGGTTCGATGGCCAAAGCCGCCGCGGCCGTCGTAACGGGTGAAGTCACCACTGCAGTGCGCGACACCAAAACCGACGCCGGCGACGTGAAGGCCGGCGACTCGATCGGCCTCGTGCGCGGTGATGGCGTGGTCGCCATCGCCCCGACCACATTCGAGTGTGCGACGGCGTTGCTCGAGCACATCGTCACCGACGACCGTGAACTGCTCACCATCATTGCCGGAATCGACGCCAGGGCTGACGTCACCGAGAAGATCGTGGCGTGGGTTGCGGAACAATTCCCATCCATTGCCGCCGAGGTGCACCGCGGTGGACAACCGTTGTACCCGTATCTCTTCGGGGTGGAGTAACTTCGGCGCGGCATGGCCGACGCACCACTCACACTGAGCGACTTGGCGGCGCTCGACATCGCCACCATCAAGGGCGTAGGCGACAAACGACGTGAGGCGCTCAACGAGTTCGGCATCCATAACGTGCTCGACCTGCTCACCACCTATCCGCGTCGCTACGTGGATCGCACCAACGAAGCACATGTCAACGAGATCGTCGAGGGTGTGGAGACGCTCGTCCTGGTGAAGGTACGCAACGTGCGTCGCGTGCCGCTGCGCACCCGCCGCAGCATGGTGACCGCCACGGTGTACGACGACACGGGGTCGCTCGGGCTCACGTTCTTCAACCAGCCGTGGCGCGAGCGTCAACTGAAGACCGACGCCGAGATCGCGGTGTTCGGCAAACCCGAGATGTTCCGCGGCAAGTTGCAGATGACCAACCCGATCGTCGACATCATCGGCGACAAGACGGGTCGCATCGTGCCGATCTATCCGCAGAGCGAGAAGGTGAATCTCTCCACATGGGAGATCGCTGGTTGGGTGCGCAATGCGTTGGAGCGCGCTGCACCGCGCACGATCGGCGACCCGCTGCCGGCGGCGATTCGCGAACGCCTGGCGATGCTCGACCGACACGCGGCGTTCAACACGATCCACTTTCCCGAGAGCATCGTCGAGAAGGAGCGGGCGCGTGAGCGCCTGGCTTTCGACGAATTGTTGCGTGTGCAGTTGGTGCTCGTGCGCCGCAAGCGGGCGTTCGAACGCAACAACAAGGGAATCCGTCATGTGGTGAACGGTGAGATGCAAGGTCG
>VGBY01000112.1 GCA_016870295.1 Actinomycetota bacterium | reverse complement strand
GCCTCAGCCGCCAATGCTTCCTTCGCGAGGGCGATGTTTGCTCCACGAATCTCTACATCCGGGTCGACCACCACCCACATCACGTAGTGCACGAGACCTTTCTTCATTCGATCGGCGTAGTTACGGCGGAAATAGTCGGGGTTCAGCCAACGTGTTGCAGTGATGTCGGTCGCAATCAACGTCATCACCACCGGACGGTTCTCCTCCCACACCACCCAGACGCGGTTGGTGGAGTTCAACAGACATTCATCGAACTCCGACCGATTGACAAGTTCAGTGAAGGGATGCAGGGGGTTGTTCGCATACGACCGCCGGTAAAACTCCCACAGTCGGTCACGCAAGTCCACGTCACCAAGTCGCGTATGGCGAGTGATGAACACGAGGCTCCTTTTGCCGGGCATTACCCAGCGCTGGTCGGCCTCCGCCTGCTTCGAGAGTACAGAAGATGAAGTGCGAAGCGGCGGATTCAGTACCGTGGTTGCGGTGATGTTGGCGTGACGAATCGCACGCTTGAACGAACGGCCTGGGTCCTTACTGCGGCAGGCTTGCTCTTGGCCGTCACCCAAGCAGTGTCGCGTAACGAGCCCCTGAGCAGTGTCTTCTACCCCGTCGCGGTGCTTGCCGTAGTGGCAGCAATCGTTGTCGCCACCCGCCACAATCGACTCGATCGCCGAATCCTCGTTGGCTTCGTCGTCATTGTCACCTCCGTTGGAGTCGAGCAAGTGTTGTCCGCTGCCCCGCGGGGTGAACTCGCCCATACGGCAGCTGAACTGTGTTCGCTCATCGTGCAGTTGACTCTGGTCGGCGGACTACTCATCGTCCTGCAACGACGCATCGGGCGCGATCCCATCGGTGTGATTGCCGATGCTTCCATCCTGGCTCTCGGCGCCTGGCTTGTGATGTGGATCTTCGTGGTTCGTGCGCTCTTCGATGTGTCGGGAAGCGAACCTGCCGTCGTGCTCATCAAAGGATTGACGTTCTCGCTGTCAGCCATCGTTCTGTTCCTGCTCGTCACACTGTTGCTCGGTGACTCCGACAACAGCGCGGTGATCTGGCTGGCAACAGCGGCTGTCATCTCATCCCTCCTGGGCGACATGTTGTGGGCGCTCAGTGACGCCGAGCGGTTGGATGTACCACTCGCAGTGCGCAACTCACCGTACGTGTTGGCGCTGTTTGCTGCCGCAGGCACCCTTCTGCACCCCGGCGTGCGCAATCTCACGGCGCAAGGCGCTTATCGGGCGACTCGTCCTATAGCGGGTCGTCTTGTGCTCGTTACTGCTGGTTTGGCGGTGCCGATCACGGTCTTTGTGGCAATCGACGCAGTCGATACGCGCGACCGAATCGTGCGTGGCGGGTCGCTCATCGTTCTGTCCATCGCCGTGCTCGCACGCGTGATCATTGCAGTTCGTTCAAATGCCACGTTGCAGGCACGTTTGATAACGAGTGCGCAAACCGACGCATTGACTGGCTTACCCAATCGCAGCCTGATGCTGGAGCATGTCGACACGGCGCTGCGAACGGCGTGGCGTGACAGTCGCCAACCAACCGTGTTGTTCATTGACGTTGACCGATTCAAGAACATCAATGACAGCCTCGGTCACTCCGCTGGCGATGATGTGCTCGTCGCTGTCGCCGAGCGACTTCGTATGGTGTTGCCGTCACACTGCGTGGTCGGCCGCATCTCAGGGGATGAGTTCGTGGTCTTGGACCCGCAATCCAAGGGTCCGAGCGAAGCAATGGTGCTCGCCGACCGGGTTCTCGAGTCGTTTCACGAGCCCCTCGCGCTCCGGCAAGGCGACGTCTTCGTCTCCGCGAGCATCGGCGTGTCGACCTACCGACCGTCGGTAACGAATAATGCGGACGATTTGTTGCGTCATGC
The DNA here is from genome assembly GCA_016870295.1 of Actinomycetota bacterium. Lineage (GTDB taxonomy): Bacteria > Actinomycetota > Acidimicrobiia > Acidimicrobiales > Ilumatobacteraceae > F1-60-MAGs027. The sequence goes on along the minus strand of VGBY01000112.1, from coordinate 1,877 downwards.
CGACACCGCGATGTACCGCGCGAAGGAGTCAGGTCGCAACTGCGTGGCCATCTTCGATGAGTCGATGTTGGCCAGCGTTACGCAGCGGTTGGCCGTCGAGACGGCTTTGTATCGCGCCCTCGAACGTCGCGAACTTCGGCTCGTTCATCAGCCGATCATCGACGTGTCCCTCGGCGAGGTGGTTGGTTTTGAGGCGCTCATGCGATGGGATCGCGAAGACGGCAGCACGGTGTCGCCGGCAGAGTTCATCCCGATTGCCGAAGAAACGGGCATCATCGTGCCGATCGGTTCGTGGGCGCTGCTTGAGGCTCTCACCCATCTCGGCGAATGGATCGCGGCCGGGGTCAGCCCGCGCGACGCGACCATGGCCGTCAACGTTTCGCCACGCCAGTTGAGTGACCCCAATTTTGTCAACGTGGTGAGTGAAGCCCTCACCCGTGCACACATTCCCGCGCGCCAATTGTGGTTGGAGGTCACAGAGAGTGTGATGATCGCCCAACCCGATCAGGCACTTTCGACGCTGACCAAACTCGGCGATCTCGGCGTGCGCGTGGCGATCGACGATTTCGGAACCGGATACTCGTCGCTATCGCTGTTGCAGAAGTTTCCGATACATCGCCTCAAGATCGACCGATCATTCATCAATGGTGTTGCCGACAACGATGACGCGCGTTCTCTGGTGCGCACCATCATCGCCATGTGCGAGTCGATGAACCTCGACATGGTCGCCGAGGGTGTCGAGAGCGTGCGTCAATTGCAAGTGCTCGGTGAATTGCGATGCCTGAAGGCACAGGGTTTCTTGATCAGCCACCCCGTTGCACCCGAGGCAATGGCGAGCACTGTTGCAGCGATCAGCAATGTCGGCGCGTGGCCGCGTATCCGTCGACCCTGAGCGACTTCTAATCTTTCAGGGGATAAGCGAGGAGCGACTCGGCGGCTTCACCTGATTCGCGCCGAGCGATCAAGTCATCGAAGTTCACGTCGACGCCAATCGGGTTTGCCGCAAAGACCGGCGAGTTCATGAACGAGTCGGCATCCCGGTTGGACATCGCATCCACCTGAAACTCCACCTGGTTTCCGTCAGGGTCGCGGTAGTACGCCGAGAGAGTCATGCCGTGATTGATCGTCCAATACGGCGTCACGCCATGCTTCCTTAGTTCGAGAAACTTCGCGAAGAGATCATCCAACGACCCAAAGGTGAACGCGAAATGCTCTACCCCGCTCGACTGGCGATCAGCCGCAGCAAGCCCTGGAAAGTTGACGATGGCCAACCGGTGGTGCTCATCGTCGTACGAGATGAAACTGATGAAATCGTTGCCGTGACGCACCGATGCTCCGAGCGCCAGTAGCCACCAGTCCAACATCTCGCGATACCTCGTGGTTTTCAGCACCACGTGCGCGAATCTGATTGGTGACGTCACGATGACTCCAATGTGGGCTCTGCGAGGGTGTCCGCTTCCTCGCCGAGACTACCCTCGACACTCATGAGATTCGCCAACGTCCGTGGTCGTGCATCGCTCGTGATTGATTCCGACGCCGATGGTGGTGCCGCCGTCGATCTTGAACGCGCGTCCGCAGGCGAGTTCCCGTCTGACCCGATGGCGACTTTCGCCCTATGGGATAAGTTGCGCAAGCACGCCGCATCAATTGCCGGCGGCGAACCTCAGCCGTTCACGATGCACGATCTGCGCGCACCCTCACCACGCCCCGCCCAGGTGTTCGGGATTGGATTGAACTTCCGACAACACGCCGTGGAGACAGGTGCCGAGATACCCGACTCGCCCCTTACTTTCACCAAGTTCGCCTCCAGCGTCAACGCCCCGTTCGGCGAAATCCCGATCGGCGTGCCGACCGCCGACTGGGAGGTTGAACTCGTC
>VGBY01000111.1 GCA_016870295.1 Actinomycetota bacterium | reverse complement strand
CCACCAAAGGGCTGCGGCACGGCGGCCACCGCACGCGGCTCCATCGCCATCGGCAAGAGCCGTTGCTGCACGTAGCGCTCCTTCACGGTGTAGGCCGCGTTCTTGAACGCCTGGTCGACTGCACCTTCGGCGGACTCCACCTTCAGGTTCCACGTGTACGACTTGTTCGTGCCGATTGCTTCGTGGATGATCGTCTTGTCGGTGAGTGCTTCCTCGAGGTCGGTCACTGCCTTGAGCGGTTCGTAAGCCACATCGATTGCGTCGAGGGCATCGCGCGCTGCTGCATCACTCGTTGCGAGCACGGCGGCAACACCGTCACCGACGTAACACACCTTGTCGAGTGCCAGCGGATAGTGTGCCGGGTTCTTCATGTCGGGCGTCACCGGCCAGGCGCACGGCATCGGCGCAGCCCAGGTGGAATGCAGATCCTTGCCGGTGTACACCGCGACGACGCCGGGCATCTCTTTGGCGTCGGCGACATCGATGCTCTTGATGCGCGCGTGCGCATACGGCGAGCGCAGCACGGCCAAATGCAGCGCACCCGGGATCGCGAGGTCGTTGGTGTACTTCGCCTCGCCGGTCAGCAGGGCCGGATCTTCGCGGCGCAGCAGTCGCTGGCCGATGACACTGTTCGTGCGTTCTTGGGTGATGCTCATGTTGGGCTCCTTACTTCTTTGCTGCTGCGAGGACTGACTTCACGATGTTGTGGTATCCGGTGCAACGACAGAGGTTGCCCTCGAGGCCGTGGCGCACTTGTTCGTCGGTGGGGTTCGGGTTTTCGTTCAGCAACCCGATTGCCGCCATCACCATGCCCGGCGTGCAGTAACCACACTGCAAACCGTGGTTCTCCATGAATGCCTTCTGCATCGGGTGCATCTCACCGTTCTTTGCGAGGCCCTCGATCGTCGTCACGTTGCCACCGTCGGCTTGTGCCGCAAGGATCGTGCAACTCTTTGCTGCTTCACCGTCCAAGTGCACGGTGCACGCACCGCAACTCGACGTATCGCAACCGATGTTCGTTCCCGTCAACTTTGCGTGTTCACGGATGTAGTGCACGAGCAACGTGCGCGGCTCTACATCGTGCGATTGTTTCGAACCATTGATGGTGATGGAAATCTTCATCGTGACCCTCCGTCGTGTGACGAGGTCCACCTCCGAACCCCGTAGGCGAAGTATTGCCCTCGCCGAGGGGGTTTGTCTAATCGTCCTGCTATCTGCCTAATCGCTGAGTTTTTGCAGGCTCCGCACGGCAAAGCCGAGGGTGAGGGCCGATATGAGGGCGATGGCCAACAGCCCGCCCCACACCGAGTTCCACGCCAGATGGTCGGGCGACGACTCGTTCACCAGTCCCACGCGCGACAGCCGCAGGATGTTGGTGGCCGGATTGAAGCGGGCTACGGTGTGCAACCAGCCGCTCATTACGTTGAGCGGCACCTGCGCCGATGACAGAAACATCACGAGGAAGATCGACAACTGCATGATGGCCGCGCCGCGCATGTCTTTGAATCGGAACGCAAGCCCGAGCCCCCAACCGGCACCGATGGTCGAGAGACCGAGCGCGGCGGCGTAGAGACACAAGACGCCGAGCACGCCGCCGGTGAATCGGGCGCCGAGTGCAATGCCCAGCACGATGACGATCGTCGTCATCATCACGATGCGTGTGAGTGTGCCGACGAGCGGACCGATGACGAGTGATGTGCGTGAAGTTGGCGTCATGCGCAAACGGTCGTAGAAACCGGTTTCTATGTCGCGAATCGCAGTGAAGCCGAGACCGACGCCGCCGAACGCTGCGCCCATCATGATGCCAAGCGGCATGTACCAATTGATCGAACGGTCGGTCGGGAAGCCGGGAATTTTGGTGACGGCAAAGAACGTTCCGGCGAACACGATCATGTTGAAGATCGGCATCGCCAGTGCTGGGAAGAATGCCGACGGCAGACGGCGAATATTGCGGATACTGCGCTTGGCGAGGATGCCGACGGTGCGTTGCGTGTTCATCGGCTGGCCAATCGGGATTGCAGTTGTCGCAGCGCGAGCAACGTGGTGAGTATCGCGATACCCGTCGGGATGGCGAGCGTCTGTGTCAGCGCCGTCAACGAGAGACCATCGATGGAGAGCGACCGTTGTCCCTCGACCATGTACGAGATGGGGTTCAGGTCGGCGATGCGTCGGTACGCGCCGCTCATCGTCTCGCGCGGGAAGAACGCGCTCGAGAGAAACAACAAGATGAACAACACCGGGAACGTACCCTGCACCGCTTCCGCTGAACCGGTCTTCAACGCCACCACCGACATGAGCGCACCGACGGCGAACGCGGTGAGAAAGCCGGCGACGACGATTGATATGTAGCCGAGAATTCCTGCTTGCACCGTCACACCGAATGGCCACAGCACCAACAGGAAGACGAGCGCCTGCATCGCGCCGAAGAGCGAACTGCCCGCGAGACGCCCGAAGAGAATCGACGTGCGCGACGTGGGTGCTGCAAGCAGGCGATCAAAGAAACCGTCTTGGATGTCCGTCGCCAGTGCCGCCGCCCCGGTTACCGAGCCGAACAGCACGCCCTGTGTGACGGTGCCCGCGAGCGTGAACTGGAGGTATGAATCCACCGCCGGAAACCCGGGCAGGCTGATTGCGCGACTGAACGCCGATGATCCGAGGGCGGCAAAGAACAACGGAAAAATCAGCGACGGCCCGACCAGTGCTGGCTGACGGAAGATCGCGAGCGTCGAACGCCGCGACAGCGCCACCAGGTGTCGCGCGGTTTCAGCCGGCTTGCGGCGCATTGTCGGCCCCTTCGAGTCGGTAGCCCGTCGCTTCGGCGAACACGTCGTCGAGGCTCGGTTGGTTGAGTTCGAGGTGTTCGACCACGATCTTGCCTTCGTCGAGCGCGCGCACCACTTCTGCCACGCGTTCGGCTCCACCCTTCAAACCAACGCCGAGCGTGCCCTCGGCGGTGGGTCGCAATTCACCGAAACGCCCCAACACCGACTTGGCGGCGTCGTTCTGCGCCTTCGACACGTTGATGATCAGCGTCGGGTCGCCGACGGTGCGCTTCAAGTCGCTCGGTTTACCCTCGCGCACGATGTGTCCGTGGTCGATGATGGCGATTCGGTCGGCGAGCTGGTCGGCTTCTTCCAGATACTGCGTGGTCAGCATCACGGTGGTGCCTTCCCGGTTGAGGCGACGCACCTCCTCCCACAGTGTGAGGCGGCTCATCGGGTCGAGACCCGTCGTCGGCTCATCGAGAAACAGCACCGTCGGTTGATGGATGAGCGACAGCGCCAAGTCGAGTCGGCGACGCATGCCGCCGGAGTACGTACCCACGCGGCGGTCGGCTGCCGCGGTCAGGCCGACGCGCTCCAACAATTCGTCGGCGCGCTGCTTCATCTTGTTGGCGGGGATGCCGTAGAGCACTGCCTGCAACTCCAACAATTCAAAACCGGTCATGAGCGGATCAATCGCTGCATCCTGCAGCGCCACGCCGATGTTGCGACGCACGTCGTCGGCTTGTTTGACGACATCGAAGCCGGCGACTCGCGCGGTGCCGCTCGTCGGGCGCAGCAACGTGGTGAGCATACGTACCGCCGTGCTCTTGCCCGCGCCATTGGGGCCGAGAAAACCGAAGATTTCGCCTGCGTTGACGGTGAGATTGATGCCGTCTACTGCTTTTACATCACCGAAGTGACGAACGAGGTTTTCGGCGACGATTGGTGGTGTAGTCACCCGTTCAGTCTTGCTGATTGATCGCTTTCCAGACGCGTTCGGGTGTCGTCGGCATGTCGATGTGACGAACGCCCAGGTGGGCGACGGCATC
>VGBY01000110.1 GCA_016870295.1 Actinomycetota bacterium | reverse complement strand
TGCGGATGGCAAATCGCCACGTCCGGGCCTTCGATCGCGAATACGCGACCCGTGAATCGACACGCTGAACTCGCCAAGTAGAGCACCAGTGGCGCCACGTGTGCGGGTTCGTGACGATCAAATCCCTCCGACTTCGGCATCAATGCCAGCACGTTCGGCGAGGCCTCGACCATCCTCGTTCGCGCGCACGGCGCGACCACATTGACTCGCACTCCGTACTTCGCCAGTTCTTGCGCGTGACTCACCGTCAACGCGATGACACCGGCCTTTGCCGCACCGTACACCCCGCCTCCAGGGGCAGGATGCAGACCCACAGCCGACGTGGTGTTGACTATCGCGCGACCCGCGGCAGCACCAGCCTGGGCCCAGTGACGAGCCACAAAGTGACTGACGGCGAGAGTGCCCTTCAGGTGCGTACCTAATTGCACGTCGACATCGACTTCTGACAAATCAACGAGCGAACTTGGTCGGTTGTTTCCCGCGTTGTTGATGACGATGTCGAGACGACCAAACTCTGCGAGCGCCAGATTCACGATGCCCTCGGCACCACCCCACTCGGCTACCGAGTCTCTGTTCGCTACGGCCCGACCACCGCGAGCGACGATCTCATCAGTCACGCGTTGTGCGGAGTCGCCCGACGGCGCATCACCAGTGACCGCCACGCCGAGATCATTGACCACCACTGCTGCGCCGTGCGCGGCAAATGCCAACGCGTACTCTCGCCCGAGCCCGCTCCCGGCACCCGTCACGATGGCGACCTTGCCGTCGAACGGTCTCATCCCGACCGAACTTACTCCTACTTACAGCTCTGGTGTGCGGGGCGGTGTGGTGCGGCGTGGGCGGAGTGCTTCGAACATCGTCGCCAATCGCACCAGTAAGGCATCGCTGTACGCGGGGCCTGCGAACGTGAGACCGAAGGGCATCCCGATGTCGCTTGCGGTGCCCATCGGCACGGTCAATGTTGGGATGCCGAAGTGGCGGATCGCCAAACCGCCCGTCGCCACCCACACGCCGTTTCGCCACGCGATGGCAGACGACGCCGGATTGCTGTCGGCATCGGCTGGTGCGATGTCGGCCAACGTCGGGAAAATCGCCGCCTCGAGCTGATTGTCTCGAAGCCACTGCTCGAAGTCATGTCGACGAGTTTCTTCGAGCGCTTCAATGCCGGCGCGAATCAATTCAGCAACTGGCCCATTGAACGGGTCGATGATGCCATCTCGTTTTGCGCGGGTGACATATTCGACGAGATCAACGTCGAGGTCGGTGGTGAGTTGTTCGAGGGTGTCGAGTGGATGACGCGGAAAGATTCGCGGTCCATCAACCTGCGCCAATGAGTTGAGACCCGGTTGATCGTTGAGCGAAAGGAATGTGTGCCAACCCCACATCGACAACTCCCACAACTCGACCTCGAAGAATTTCGACGGCACAATGTCACGATTGAACACACTCGGCGCCCCGGCACGATCGGCCTCATAGTTCGAGACAATGGGGAAATCGGTCTCGATGACCTCTGCACCTGCTGCCTCAAGGTCGGCGCGGGCGCTTCGCCACAACTCAAGCATCGACGGCCGCGGGGTGATTCGCGAACCGAGTACGCCACCCACGCCCTCGCCGGTGCCTTGCTCGGGATCGGTGCCGATGAACATGCGTGGCACCCCGAGTCGCACGCCCGCAAGCGGCGATGCGTTCTTGACCTGCAGACGTGCCGACGTATATATAGAGATAAACGGTTCGCGACACACCTCCTGCGGCGCCGGCAGCGATACCCACGGTTGTGTACGCCAGAAGTCGCCGCTCGAGTCGGCGTCGGCCCGCACGAGTACATCGAGCACTTCGCACATATCGGCCATGGTGCGGGTGTGCGGCACCACGACATCCATCGTCGGAACCAACGGCCAGTTGCCGCGGGTCGAGATCAACCCCCGTGACGGCGTATAGGCGCATAGCGCGTTGCACGATGCTGGTGCGCGACCGCTCGACCAGGTTTCTTCACCCAAACCGAACGCGGCGAAACTGGCGGCAGTTGCAGTTCCCGAACCGTTGGAAGATCCCGATGCCCACGCAGAGGTGAGGAAGTCGGCGTTGTACGGCGATTCCGCACGGCCATAGAGCCCGCGTTGCATTCCCCCGTTGGCCATCGGCGGCATATTGGTGAGACCAATCAGCACGCAACCCGCATCGCGCAACGCGGCGATGGAGAATGCATCATGCCGCGCGATGAGATGCTCGAATGCTGGAGAACCATTGGCAACGGTCATCCCTTTCACCATGAACGAGTTCTTGGCCGTGAACGGAATGCCCTCGAGAGGCCCGCGCGACACGCCAGCCGCCCGACGGCGATCCGACTCGGCGGCGTCTTCCAGCAGGGTCGGGTTCATCACCACTACCGAATTGAGCGTGATGCCCGAATGGTCGTAGGTCTCGATTCGACGCAGATACGACTTCACCAAGTCGACGCAGGTCACCTCACCGCATTCGAGAGCGTTACGCAACTGCACAATCGTCTTTTCAACGACCGAAAATGACCCGCTCATCAAGCACGAGAATAGGTCGCGTGGCTTTCACGACCTAGATTTGCGTCGTGCTGATTGAGTTCGGCGGCCAAGTGCCGCGACAGCAAGTCGTCATCGTCGGGGCGGGCTTTGGTGGGCTGGCGTGTGCGCGAAAGCTGCGCAAGTCCCGCTCCTACGACGTGACGCTCGTCGACAAGAACCCGTATCAATTGTTCTCGCCACTTCTCTATCAGGTGGCAACTGCATCGTTACCTGAAGACGACATTGCGTTCCCCGTGCGCACCGTCTACCGCGAAGTGCGATTCGTGCGGGCGGCGGTGACGGGTATCGACTCGACAGCAAAGACCATCTCGCTCTCGACGGGCAAGACAATTGCCTACGACGACTTGGTGCTGGCCGTGGGGTCGGAGGGAACCACATTTGGCATCCCCGGTGTGGCCGAGCACACCCTGCAGATGAAATCACTCACCGACGCCCGCGAAATTCGTCGCTCACTTCTGCGCAACTACGAACTTGTCGAGGACGGCGAACTGCCAATCGAGAGCCTCAACGTTGTGATCGTCGGTGGCGGCCCTACTGGCGTCGAACTCGCTGGTGCAGTGCGTGAATTACAAGGTGAAATTCGCCGCGAATTCGAAACAATTGCACCGCACGCAAGCGTGACCCTGCTCGAGGCGGGCCCGCGACTTCTGCCAAGTTTTCATCCGCGCTCAAGCGAGCACACCGCAAAGACCCTCACGAAGATGGGGGTCGAAGTGCGACTCAACGCTGCGGTCGTCGAAGCCACCGCCACCTCCTTGCGACTGAAAGATGGCGACGAGATCGTCGCCGGCACGCGCATTTGGGCGGCGGGGGTGGTGGCACCCCCACATTGGAAGTTCCTCGGCGAAACCGACCGTGGCAATCGACTGAAGGTTCAGCCCACGATGCAACTTACCGACAATGTGTGGGTCGTCGGAGATGTCGCAAGTTTCGCTGGGAAATCGGGCCAGCCACTACCGATGATTGCACCCGTCGCGATTCAACAGGGCAAGCATGTGGCGCGACAACTCGTTCGCCGAGCGCGTAACGAAGCACTGCAGACCTTCGAATATCGCGACAAGGGTCAGATGGCAACGATTGGTCGTCGTAAGGCCGTGGTGGAGATTCGCTCCTGGCTGAGATTCAGCGGCAGCATCGCATGGCTCACCTGGTTGGCGCTCCACCTCGCCTACTTGTCGGGCGGACGAAACCGCACGAGCATCTTCGCCGACTGGGTGTGGAACTACCTCGTGTGGACACCTCGCCGCACCATCACCGAATAG
>VGBY01000109.1 GCA_016870295.1 Actinomycetota bacterium | reverse complement strand
CTCGCACGACGAACTTGGAGTGAGTTGCAGTGATCGCTTTGTTCAGGCTGGCCGGCAACCCGAGGTTGGAGTCGTTGCGGATGATCCGCACCTCACTTGCGAACGTCTCGAGAATCGCTGGCGTACGATCGGTACTACCGTCATCAACGACGACAACCTCAAACTGGTCACGGGGAAACCGCTGCGCCAACAGTGATCGCAAGCAGCGACCGATGTATCGCTCCTCATCGTGTGCAGCCACGATGACCGACACCAACGTGCTCGATGACATGGTGGTCATCCAATCACCGACTCAATCGCGGCACGCATCCGGGCGGGTAGTGCTTCGTCCATCTTTACGGTGATCGGCAACGACACACAGCGCGCCAATCGCTCGGCAGTCGCGGGGAAAGCATTGGCCAGATTGCCATGTTGCTGAACGAGTTCAGGCATGTGTGACCACGTACCAGCGAAGTGCCATGTGACTGCTTCGGGGAGAATCTTCGTTGACAAACCATTGGCCACGAGTTTCGCTCGCACATCACGAGCGATATGTGCCGACGGCACCTCGAATACGAGCGCATCTGCCGTTTCATGCGAGCCGTCCGGTACCGCGCGGCCGGTGATGTGCGGAATATCGGCAATCGCACGCCACAGCGCATCGCGGTTCGTTCGTTGTCGACGAACGACATCGTCCAGCTTGCGCAACTGCGCGAGACCGACCGCGCCTTGCAACTCCGTCATGCGGTAGTTGAAGCCACTGCCAGAACGCGTATCTTCCCAGCGTGGAACCGTGGGATTGTTCTCGTGACCATGGTCGTGCCACGCCGCAGCGCGTTCATAGTCGGCACGATTCTGAAACACGACCATGCCGCCTTCACCCGTCGTCATCGTCTTGGCAAAGTCGAAACTGAACGTACCCATGCGACCCCATGTGCCGAGGGCTCGACCATCGAGCGACCCGCCACATCCCCACGCAGCGTCTTCGATGAGCACGACATTGTGTCGGGAGCAGACCGCCGAAATCTCCCGCAGACGTGCCGGGGTCCCTAACATGTGCACTGCAATCACCGCGCGGGTTCGTGGCGTGATGCGTCGCTCCAAGTCAATGGGATCCATGTTCAACGTTGCATCCACTTCGCAGCACACCGGGACGGCTCTGGCCTCGATGATTGCTTCCGCGGTGGCGACGAAGGTGAAACTCTGGGTGATGATCTCGTCACCGGGCTGTAGATCGAGCACTGCCAACGCCACTCGCAGCGCCGCCGTACCCGAGGTCACCGCCAGTGCGTGCGGCACCTTCATGTAGGCAGCAAATGCTGCTTCGAACTCCCGCACCTTGAAGCAATCGTTGCGCAGGGCATCGAATCCGTGGCGAAAGAGCACGCCGCCACGCGCAAAGATGTCGTTGATCTCCGCCTGTTCTTCGGCACCGATGAGTTCGAAGCCCGGCATCGTCACATCCTCCGGAAGATTTCGATGACCTTGGCGTCGGTGAGCACCGTGCGGAAGTCTGGGCCGAGCGCATTCGTCAGCGGTTTGGCATGCACCACGGTCGCGGCCACGAGGCGGGCGAATTGTTCGTCGGTCAATCCTGCGCACACACCACTCGGGAGCGAAACATTCTGCTTGGCAAGCATCGTCCGGAACTCGGCGTGCTCAGCCGGATAAAACTCCGCCAGCGCATTCAACGCGATGCAGTTTGCAACGCAGTGATGCAGCCCGAGCACCACGCTCAACCCAGCCGAAAACGGGTGCACCACGCCCACGTAACTCGTGGCGATTGCGCATCCCCCGAGATACGAAGCAACCATCAGGCGTTCACGGGCTTCATCGCTCATCATGTCGTCGGCAAGGAACACCTGGCGACAAAGATTCACCGTCTCGCGCGAATACGCGTCGCCGACGGCATTGCGATACGAACCAGCGAGAGCCTCGATGCAGTGAATGTATGCATCCATCCCGGTGTAGAAGTACTGATTGCGGGGCACCGTCGCGGTGAGATCGGGGTCGAGCACCATTTGGTCATAGACCGTGTAGTCGCTGTTCATTCCGAGTTTGAGACCAGTCTTCGTGTTGGTCATCACGCATGTGCGCGTTGCCTCGGCGCCGGTACCCGACAGCGTCGGCACCGCGATCTTGTGCACACCGGGCACCTTCACCAAGTCCCATCCCTGATAATCGGCGGCCTTGCCGTGATTCGTGAGCAGGTTGGCGACGGCCTTGGCGGTGTCCATCGTCGTGCCGCCGCCGAACCCGACGATCGTGGCCGGAAGACTTCCCGCAGCTTTTCGAATGTCGTCAGTCATCGCATCGATGCCGTCGGTGGTTGGTTCGTCGACGACATCGACGAACCGCACGACATCGGTCGATTGCGGTTGCAGGCGCGCCACGATGTCGGGGTGCCCGCGAAAGAAACCGTCGACGAGATACACGACCTTGGCGTTCGCACCAGCCACCGCACGTCGCGCGGCAACGAACTCCGGAAGACGGTCGAGCGACCCACGGCCGACCGTGAAACCACTTACATTGCGCACCACTTTGATGCCGGTGTCGAGGATCGATGCAGTCATGGCGTGGTGCTCGGGCGAAGAGTCCGGCACGTGATGATCACATTCTACGAGCGGTCTCGCGCACTGTCGCAGTGTTGTCTGGATGCGTGACGCGCGAGAACTACTGTGATTTCGTGTCTGAACTGACCGGCCCCTTCGATACATCGAAGTTGCCGCGCATAGCCCCGGGCTCGGTCACCGTCACGATTGCCCGCACGGTGAAGCCGGGTCGCTCCGCAGAATTCACGGCGTGGTCAGAAAACATGGTGCGGACCGTGCAGGCGGCACCGGGCTGCCTCGGTGCCACGATGCTGCATCCCGGCAAGGAGTCCGACGAGTATCACATCGTCTTCCGCTTCATTGATGCGCTCCACTTGCGCCAATGGGAACGTTCTGCCGAACGCAACTCGCTGCTCGCGCAGTCGGATGACCTCATCAGTTCAGAGCGCGTCACGGTGACTGCCGGCGACGATGAATTCTTTGCCGCACAAACGCAGGTGGCGCCCCATCGCACCAAGCTCGGTGGATTTCTCTCCGAAGTGGCGTGGGTGTATCCGCTCGCCCTCGGATTCACCATCGTGCTCGGGCCGTCTCTCGGCTCACTCTCGGTGTTCCTGCGCGCGCTCATATTCACCGCGCTGATTGGTCTTACTTCACGACTCGCAGTTGCGCCGTTCAGGGTTCGTTGGCATCGGCGCAGGATGTTGCCGCAGGACCAGCGGGTGCAGAAATGATGCTGCAGTGGTGGCGGGGGAAGGATTTGAACCTTCGACCTTCAGGTTATGAGCCTGACGAGCTACCGGACTGCTCTACCCCGCGCCGGGTGCCCACAGCCTACCGTCGTCATCAGCGCGCGATCTGCGGGCGACGACGTTGCATCCAGCACGGCACGGCACACTGATGTTCGGCCGCAAGACGAAGGAACTCGAAACGCTCCTGCGCACCGTGCACACCGAACTGGCAGCGTTGCGCGACGAAGTTGCCCGTCGCGGTACCGAACTTGATTCCGTGCACAACGACCTGCGAACCATCACGGAGCGGCTGACTGGTGTCGACAGTCGGGTCACGCACATGACGGCCGCAATCACCAATCAACTTCACGAACTCGACGCAGAAATCGAGCGCCTGTCGAGCACGGCCGATGCAGCCAGCGCAGAAGCCGTCAGTCAGTTGCGCGCCAATCAGGTGCGCATTGCCAACGAGCAGGCACGATATGCGATCACGCTGCGCCAAGACCTCGCCGAACTCGCTGAGTTGCTGCGCCGTTCGCGCGGCTAATCACTCGTTCCGCGAATCGATTCGCGACGATCAGCCGCCGACG
>VGBY01000108.1 GCA_016870295.1 Actinomycetota bacterium | reverse complement strand
GGCAATGGAGCCGGCAAGTCGACGCTCGTCCACACTCTCGCGGGTGCGCATCCAGCCGACTCGGGCCAGATTCTTGTGAATGGTCAGCCAGTGACCATCGCCAACCCGCGCGATGCGCGCACCCACGGCGTGGAAGTGATCTACCAACGCCTTGCGCTCGCCGACAACATCGACGCAGCAGCGAATGTGTTTCTCGGCCGCGAGTTGCGCACGCGGAGCGGAGCGCTCGACGACTCGGCGATGGCATCAGCCACCCGCGATGTGATGAAGCGTCTCAACCCACGGTTCAAGAATTTGAGCACGGCGGTGCGGTCGCTGTCTGGTGGTCAGCGTCAGTCGGTGGCCATCGCCCGCGCAGTGCACTTCAACGCCAAGATTCTCATCATGGACGAACCCACCGCCGCGCTCGGACCGGCAGAGACCGAGCAGGTGCGTGAGTTGATCGAGCAACTGAAGTCCGAAGGTATCGGCATCTTCCTCATCAGTCACGACATTCACGACGTGTTCGACCTCGCCGATCGCATCAGCGTGATGATGCAAGGTCGTCTCGTTGGCACGGTGGAGAAGAACAAGGTGACCAAAGACGAAGTGCTTGCGATGATCATCATGGGCCAGAAGCCCACCAGCGCCAGTTAGTCGCGCAGCAACAAGATTGCGGCAACCGCTCTAGCCGCGAGGTTGCAAGCGAATCGGTGCACCTGCGCTGCGAGACACGTCATAGAAGGCGCCGGCTTCCACCGGCTGCCACAAGCCTGCAGGTTGGCCCGGGTAGGTGACGCGCACTTCCGCTTGTGTTGCTTTGCCGAGACCGACATGGATGAAACCGTTGTCGCCACTGGCGTGTCCGCCACCGACGGTGATTTCACGTGAAACGACGCGACCATCAAAACGAACCTCGACCCATGCGCCAACCGCCTGGGTGTTGGGTGCCGGTTGGCGAACTCGAAGCGCCAACCAGTTACCCGTGACGGTCGGTGATGATGCAGTGCCGCTACCGACGTTTCGTCGTACCTCTACCTGCACGCGTCGGTTGACGACGATGAGATCGAGCATGCCGTCGAGGTTCAGGTCGACCAACGCTGCACCGCGCGAACGCGCGTCGTTGGCGATGCCAGCCTCGGCACCGCGCTCGACGAACGTGCCATCGGCAAGCCCCAACAACAGATTGTTGGGGTCGAATGCGGCGTAGTCGATTTGTCCTTCGACGTTTCCTTTCGCGACGAACAAGTCGATGAGGCCGTCGTTGTTCACATCGTCAAACTCCGGGTGCCATGCCGTGGACGGAAGAATGTCGCCACCCGTATAGGGACGTGTAGCAGTTACGCCGCGTGCCAATGCAATATCGCGATACGAGGGGCTACTTACCCCATCTTCGAGCGTCTGCAGTTTGTTGTCGGCTTGGCTGGTGAGATACACCTCGGGCTTGCCGTCGCCAGTGAGGTCGTAACTGGCAATGCCCATTCCCCAAATGGTGAGATCTCGCCATCCGTCTGCGCTGGTGTACTCGACGGGCGGTGTGCCTGCCTGCGTGCGCCAGAGTTGCTCGCGCGCCTCGCGGTCGTAGTTACGGTCATTGCTGACGCGAAGATCAACGCTGCCACTGCGACTCCAGTCGGAAAACAGCAGCGATAGTGTGCAGTGTGCGGGCAAATCAACGATCGTTCCGTAACCGCCGGTCGTCGGGCGCATGAAGCGGTTCGGTGCACAGTCAAAGGTGTCAGGCACGAGGTAGCTGCCGAACACCAGTGTCGGTTGCGATGCGTTGCCTTCCCAGGTTGCGGCGAACGACACTGTCCAGTCGTTGCCGCCGTCGATGCCCAGCGACTGCGTTGCATCTTCGAACTCGCAGTCACCGAGACCACGCAACAGCACATTGGCGCCGCGACGAAGCACCGCAAGGTCGATCTTGGTGTCGTTGTCGATATCGAGCGGATACGCGCCAGTCACCAAGTTGAGATCGGTGACTGCCGAAGTTTTCTCGTAGAAGCGCAGTGCACCGCCGACGGGGCTTTCATTCACATAGAGCGAAGCCGGGTTCACGCCACCTGCGAAGTAAAGGTCGGGTTTGAGGTCGTCGTTGCAGTCGAATGTTGCGACGCCACCACCCACGAAGAATGGGTATTCGCCGTCGTAGGCATGATCAATGCCAGCAGAGATGGTCTCGTCAATCAGCAACGGTATGACCGGCTCATCACTTCCTCGTGTGCGAACCACGAACACGGCTGCGGTGGCAACGACTACCGCCAGCGCAAGCCCCACGAGCATGCCGCGCTTCATGCGACGGATGCGTTCAGCGGACGAGCGCGTTGGCTCACGCGTTGTCGGGTATGGGGAGTTCAGCGACGATCAACCAACGTGCGCCGGTTGCTCGTCGCATCGCCCACATTGTTTCGAACGACTCCGTTCGGCGCGATACCACCGTTCCGGATGAATCGCGAACTTCGGTGAGGCGTGTGCCCTCGGCGATCATGCCGAGGCTGAGGCCGTCTTGTCGGCCGAACGGCACGAGCAATGTGACGCGGATGTCGTCGATGTCGTAGGTGTCGACCACGGTTTGGCCGGACAGCGTGGCATCGCTGAGTCGAGCCTGCATTGCCTCGAGGCGATCGCCGTGCGCGATGGCCTCCAGGAGTTTCGCATCGTTCTCGAGCGCTGCTTGACTCTCGAGGGCGAGGTTCTCGGCGAGTGTGAGCACGATGGCTCGCGCACCCTCAACGTTGATCTCGTGGTTCCAGTCGATTACCGCCTGATCGACGCGGATTGACGGGAACGTGGCCGGGTCGATACGAGTGGCGAGTCGACCCATCAGGTTCTCTGGTTCGCTGGCCAAGATTCCCTGGGCGGAACGTCCGCCTATGGCAAGGGCACCCACGACGAGTGCCGCTGCAAGTACGACGGTGGAGCCGCGCTTGGTACGCACTGCGGATGTTGCGATGGTCTCGCCGCCGTTCAGCATGCGTCGAGTAAACGCGCGCAACGTGTCGCCTTCACTGCCTGGTGCGGGCACGAAGCGCTCGAGCAGCGGTCGAACGGCGGTCATCACGGTGAGACCGGCGAGCAACGCCACTTTTGCACCGAACTCCGTTTCTTGAGGGGCCATCAACATCACGCACACCACACCGACCAATGCCCCGAACAAGATGCGACCAACACGACCGAGTGGCACGGTGCGTGGGTCGGTGATCATGAAGTAGGTGAAGATGAGAATTTCTGGCGATGTCACCAGCGTGACCCACAAGTCGGTGCCGCACACCGGCGCGAATGCCCAGCGTGCCGTGAAGCACTGACCCGACGCCGCGTTCACGCCGGTGCCGATGGTGAGCACGGTCCAGAACGACAGCACCGTGGTCATGAGACCGAGGCGGCGTGTAACCAGCGAACCACCGACGAGTATCACGGCGTACGCCAACACCATCGCCGGGTTCGTGATTGGTGCCCACCAGAAGTCGAGCGGCTCAACTCGGGTACTCCCGAGCACGATGAACGCGATGACGAGTCCTACGTTGGACGGGTTGAAGACATGTGACCCATTGCGTCGCACGATGAACTTGGTGAAGAGTGAGAACGCCGCGATGCCGGAGAACATCCACCACTGGTGAAACGACCAATGGTCGCCGACCGGCGTACTCGGCACCCGCAGGATGAGCGCAATGCCGCTGCCGGTCAGCATCGCGCTGGCGGGCCACACGAACGCCTTTTTTTCGCGGAAGGTGATGATTACTTGCAGAATGAAGCAAGTGAGAATCGCCGCCAAGATCTGCGGCACACTGACATGGAAGCCGAGACCTACTTGGCCGAGGGTGTGGAGCGTGATGACAACACCTGCAACGTGCAGTCGGGAGTCACGAAGTTTGGG
>VGBY01000107.1 GCA_016870295.1 Actinomycetota bacterium | reverse complement strand
CGCACGCAAACAATGGGCGAGCAGTTGGCGATCGTCAGCCGAAGCGTCGCGACTGCGTGCAAGCCATGTGGCGAGTTCAGTGGCCCACCGCACATCATTGGCGGCGAGCGCCTCGTTCGCCTTGGTTCGCACGACCCCACGCCCACCGAATCCCTCGATGAGTCGCTCGTGACGTTGGTCTGCTGCGATAGGGAAGAGCTTCGACTCATCACCGTCGAACCAGCCACGTAACCCAGCGTGAATCTGTCGCACGTGATGCTCGGTGACGCCGTAACGCTCGGAGGTGAGATAGTCGTCGTCACTTGCCGCCGGCAATGTGACTCGTTCGGCGAGCTCATCGGTAGTCCAGCCCTTGTTGATGCCGCGCACGGTTTGATCCCACAAGAACTGGATGGCATCACGCGACTTGGTGACGCGTCTTCGAATCTCGTCGCGACCGGAAATCGCGGGCCCATGTACGCCGACGAGGTGTTCGGGTGCCCACGCCAGAATGCGGTCGAACCCGGCGAGTAGCCGACGCGGATCGCGATACTCTTCGCCGCGTATCGCGTACACATTGAACAACACGGGCCACACGGTGTTGTTGACGCACAGGCGGCGCGACGAAAAATAGAAGTTCACGGTGTCGTCGGAGTCGCTGTGGGCGTGCGCCCACTCGATGGTCTCACCGCCGATCGTGATGGAGCCTGCACCGTCGTTCAGTGCGACCGATACCGGAATGTGTCCCGACGTGAACGGTGCATGACCCGGGTTTCGGTACCAACGACCAAGACCCACGTTGACGAGACCATCCGGCCCCTCGGTTGGCATCGCGATCGCGAACTGTTCGACCAGGCCGCGCGAGTACGCCGGGCCAATCTCCGCAGTCGCGCGGGCGCGATTCGCGGCGATGCGTTCGTGCCCGATGATCGGCAGCGGGTCTGCGTTGCCACTTTCCTCGGTGATTGCTGCAGTGCCATCGATGTAGTGAAAGTGCGTGTAGATCACGGCGATAATCGGTGCACGCTCCACCTTGCGCAGTTCGTGCAGCGCCTCGCGCATCTCTTCGACGCTCTCGCCCGTGTCGATGGCGATGACGCCATCGGGCACCTTGACGAACGTCTGGTTTGAAAGACCGTTGCCGACGAGGCTCCATACGCCGTCCGTCGGCGATTCGAATCGACGTGCGATGACGTCGCTTTGGGCTACATGGTCGCGGTGCACACGTTGGCCGGCAGCCAACGTGACCGTGTTCTTCGGATCACTGTCGAAACTGCGTGCCACCGTTGGCGACGCTAGCCGTGGTGCGGCTCAGCCCTTTAGTGCGGTGAGCGGCTCGACGAAATCAAGCGACAGCGCTTCAGCACTCGGCTTGTTCGTCATCTTGCCCCCGACCGTGTTCACGCCGAGCGCGATGGCCGGGTCGGCAGTCGCTGCGCCGCGTGCACCGTGCACGGCAACACTCAACTGATAAGGCAGTGTCGCGTTGGTGAGCGCATAGGTGCTGGTGTGCGGTACCGCGCCGGGCATGTTCCCCACCGCATAGTGCACCACACCGTGCTTTTCGTACACGGGGTCGGTGTGTGTGGTTTCGCGCATGGTTTCGATGCAGCCACCTTGATCGATTGCCACGTCAACCATCACCGAACCAGGCTTCATCGTCTTTACCATCTCTTCGGTCACCACCACTGGTGCGCGGGCACCCGCGACGAGCACGGCGCCGATCACGAGGTCGGCATCCAACAAACTGCGCTCGATGGCGCCACGGTTAGAAGTAATGGTGACAATGCGACCGCGGTGAATCTGATCCACGAAACGCAGGCGATCCAAGTTCTTGTCGAGCAGCAACACCTCGGCTTCCATACCTGCGGCAATCCACGCTGAGTTCCAACCAACGTTGCCGGCACCGATCACCACGACCTTGGCGGGGCGCACTCCCGGTGCGCCACCCATCAACACGCCGCGCCCGCCGTATGGTCGTTGCAGGTAGTGCGCACCGGCTTGCGTGGCAAGGCGTCCAGCAACCTCGCTCATCGGTGCGAGTAGTGGCAGCGAGCCGTCAGCCAACTGCACGGTCTCGTACGCCACACCCGTCGTCTTGTTGTCGAGCAGTGCCTTTGCGACTTTCGGATACGCCGCAAGGTGCAGGTACGTAAACAGCGTGAGATCGGGGCGCAAGAAGCCGAACTCCTTTTCGGTGGGCTCCTTCACCTTCACGACCATGCTCTGTGACCATGCGTCGGCGGCAGTCGCCACGATGGTTGCACCAGCGGCGGTGTATTCGGCATCGGTGATGGAAGCCGCGGCCCCGGCCTGCGTTTCCACGAACACCTGCACACCGGCCCGTTCGAACTCGCGCACGCCATCGGGTGTCAGGGCCACTCGGCCCTCGAGAGTCTTGGTCTCTTTAGGGACGCCCAACGTGGCGTGCGCCGGCTTCACGCCACCGTTCTACTACAAGGCACTTGCGCCCTCGTGCTAGAAAAACCCCATGAAAAAGTTCCGCAATTTCATTGATGGCAAGCACGTCGACTCCGCGAGCGGCGACACCCTCGACATCATCAACCCGGCCACCGGCAAGGTGTACGCCACCTCACCGAACAGCAAGCAGGCCGACATCGATACTGCGATGAATGCCGCCCAACGGGGCTTCGAAACCTGGAAAGAATCGACACCGTCCGAACGCTCACTCGCACTCTTCCGCATTGCCGACGCAATTGAGGCTCGCAAAGACGAATTCATCGCTATGGAAGTGGAGAACTGCGGCAAGCCGGTCGCAATTACGACATCGGAAGAGATTCCGCCGATGGTCGACCAGATCCGTTTCTTCGCCGGGGCTGCGCGCATGCTCGAAGGCAAGAGCGCAGGTGAATACATGAAGGGCTTCACTTCGATGATTCGTCGCGAACCCGTCGGTGTGTGCGCGCAAGTGGCGCCGTGGAACTACCCGATGATGATGGCGGTGTGGAAGTTTGCGCCGGCAATCGCCGCCGGCAACAGCATCGTGCTGAAGCCAAGCGACACCACACCCGCCACCACCGTGCTGCTCGCTGAAATTGCGAACGAGTTCTTGCCGGCTGGCGTGTTCAACGTGGTGTGCGGCGACCGCGACACTGGGCGAACGATGGTGTCGCACTCGACGCCAGCGATGGTTTCGGTCACCGGTTCGGTGCGGGCCGGCATGGAAGTTGCCGAAGCAGCGGCGAAGTCGCTGAAGCGCGTGCACCTCGAACTTGGTGGCAAGGCACCCGTCGTGGTGTTCGACGATGCCGATCTCGCTGCAGCGGCTGCACAAATTTCGATGACCGGCTACTTCAATGCCGGTCAAGACTGCACGGCAGCCACCCGCGTGATCGTCGGGCCGAAGGTGTACGGCGACTTCGTCGAGGCACTCGCCGAAGCGGCGAAGGGCACCAAGACCGGCCAGCCGAAAGACGACGTGCTGTACGGTGCGCTGAACAACGCAAATCAGTTGGCGCGCGTTAGCGGCTTCGTCGAGCGCGCACCCAAGCACGCCCGAGTTGTCGCGGGTGGCAACAAGATCGGTAAGGACGGCTACTTCTTTGAGCCCACCGTCGTCGCCGACTTGAAGCAGAGCGACGACATGATTCAGCAAGAAATCTTCGGCCCGGTGATCACCGTGCAGAAGTTCAGTGATGAAGCTGAAGCCATCAAGTGGGCGAACGGCGTCGAGTACGGTCTCGCGTCTTCAGTGTGGACCCGCGACTTCGGCAAAGCCATGCGCATGGCCAAGGCACTCGACTTCGGTTGCGTGTGGATCAACACCCACATCCCCGTGGTGGCCGAGATGCCGCATGGCGGCTACAAGAAGTCGGGCTACGGGAAGGATCTCTCGGCGTATGCACTCGACGACTACACGCGCGTGAAGCACGTGATGGC
>VGBY01000106.1 GCA_016870295.1 Actinomycetota bacterium | reverse complement strand
CGGTGCGGAACTCGCCAGTGGCGCGTCGTCGTGGTGCGAAGCACGAGTGGGTTCGAGAGTCATCGTCATGGGAGCATCCTCCAGAAGTGATGTGTTGTCAAGCACGTGCCTGACAATCTTCTGTGTGCGTCAGCCGGCGGCGGCGTACCAAGGCCGTACGACATTGCGCAGCACCCGCTGGCGCTCGTCATACGGCGCAAAACCCGCCGACACCGCATTTTCGACGAGGCGGCCAATCTCTGCCCACGACAGGTCGAACGCCGTGGCGACCGCCAGCATCTCACTCGACGAAGACACCTTGCTCATCAATCGATTGTCGGTGTTCACACTCACACTGAACCCGTGACGAAGAAACGGCCCGATCGGATGCTGCGCCACCGAGCCAACTGCCCCGATCTGCGTGTTGCACGTAGGGGCCATCTCTAGATGAATCTGGCGGTCCAACACGAACTGCGCCAGCGGGCCGAGCCGCAGCTCGCCATCGACGGTCACTTGTGTATCGCGGTTCAGCCGCACGCCATGCCCGATGCGGTGGGCCCCGTGCGCCAGTGCGTCGCTGATCAGTTCCAGGTCAGGCGGCTCACTCGCATGAATGGTGATGTTGAGGTGCTCGCCCCGCGCAAACTCAAGTGCTTCGGCATGCAGGCTCGGCGGCCACCCAGTCTCGGCTCCGGCGAGGTCGAAGGCGACGATTTTCGGATCACGCTTTCGCTCCTTCGCCACGAACTGCGCGACCTCCATCGATCGCTGCTCGGTGCGCATCGCACACACGATGAGGTGCGCCGAAATGAACTTTCCACGTGCCGCGGCATCGCGCTCGGCGCGACGGAAACCACTGGTCACCGCAGCGGCACTCGCCCCGAACGGCATCGCGTGCAACTCCGGTGCGTAACGAATCTCGGCGTAGACGACACCGTCATCGGCCAAGTCGCTGACGGCTTCGTACGCGACACGCTCGATGTTCGCCTCGGTCTGCATGCAGGCGAGCGTGTGCTCGAATGTCGCCAGATACTTCAGCAAATCGCGCGCCTCGGCACCGGCCGTGAACCACGCCTGTAACGCCTCCCTGCCGGTGGTCGGCAGCTCCGGCGTGTGACCGATCTGGTCGCTGATCTCGAGAATCGTGTCGACCCGCAATCCACCGTCGAGATGGTCGTGTAGCAACGACTTCGGCGCCGCCACGATTGCAGCGCGGTCAGTAGTGCGCGGCACGCCAGCCTCAGTGGATGATTTTGGAGATGGGCAACTCGAGGATGTCGGTCGCGCCCGCATCCTTCAACGCAGGGATGACCGTGTTGACGAGTCGTTTTTCGACGACGGACTCCACCGCCCAATCACCCGAAGCCAGCTTTGACACCGTCGGCGATTTCGCAGCCGGCAGCACCTTCAACACGGCCGCGTACGAGGCATCGCTGACGTTCAACTTGACCAACACCTTGCCACGGGCCTCCAAAGCACCCTCCAGGAGTGTCAGCAACTGCTGCATCGCATGGCGCTTCTTTGCGTCGGCGAATGCTGCAGGGTTGGCAATCAACTCGGTGTGGCTCGTGATGATGGTGTCGATGATGCGCAAGCCGGCGGCGCGCAGTGCGCGACCCGTTTCGGTGAGATCAACGACGCAGTCGGCGATGTCGGGGATCTTGGCTTCGCTCGCCCCGTACGACAGCCGCACGTCTGCATCGATGCCACGGTCGAGGAAGAATTGTTTCGTGAGCCGCGGATACTCACTCGTCACCCGCACACCCTTGGGCAGATCAGCCACCTGCTGAAACTTCGAATCGTTCGCCACTGCCACCACGATGCGCACTGGGTCGTTGGTCGCCTTCGAGTAGTTCAGCTTGCCGAGCGACTCGACCACTGCGCCCGTCTCCTCTACCCAGTCGCGACCGGTGATGCCGATATCGAACAAACCTTCGGCGACATAAACGGGTATCTCCTGCGGTCGCAGGATGCGCACTTCATCAACACGCGGGTCGGCAATCGAGGCACGGTAGTCCACCTGCGACGACCGTTTCACCGTGAGGTCAGCAGCGTCGAACAACTCGAACGTGGCGGCTTCGAGCGAGCCTTTCGGAAGTACGAGACGCAACATGAAGGGTTCAGGCTAACGACGCGGTTTGCGCCGAGACGCCGAGTCGCGCGCCATTCGCCCACGCTGCGGCCGACATCGGGTTCTTCCCTGCCGGCTGCACCGAGGTGATGAGCACCGCACCATCGCCACAAGCGACGACCACGCCGTCGGCGCGCACCTGGCGAACGGTTCCCCCAGTTGCTCCGCGCAACACCGACTGGTCTGTTACTGGCGAGGCGACCTGCGCCGCCAACAGTCGCACCCGCTTTTCCGCATGCATGAACCATGCGGCCTCGAGGCGTGTGAGTGCCACGATCTGTCGCGCACTCGACGACCAGTCGATGCGCAATTCACTCGGGTCGATCTTTGCCGCGTGCGTTACCTCGCCCTGCTGAACTTCGCCGTGACCACACCCGTTCGTGACTGCCCGCAACAGGGGTGCGATCGATGCATTGACCAAATCACCGCGCAGTGAGCTCAACGTGTGATGCTGGTGTATCGGCACCACCGCTCGGTCGTAGACCACGCCCGTGTCAAGGCCCTCTTCCACCCGCATGATGCAGATGCCTGTTTCGTCGTCGCCTGCGAGCAACGCCCGCTCGACCGGGGCCGCCCCGCGCCAGCGTGGTAGCAGCGAGAAGTGCACGTTGATCATCGGCAACTGCGACAACACTGTCAACGGGATGATGCGCCCGTAGGCAACCACGACGCCGAGTGCGGCACCCACCTTCGTCGCGTCATCGAGTTCGTGGCTGACCGGCAACCCGAGTTCCAGGGCCAGCGCCTTTACGGGGCTCGGCGACAACGCCGAACCGCGGCCGCGGCGCTTGTCGGCCCGAGTCACCACGAGCGCCACCTCAACCCCGGCATCAACCAGCGCTCGCAACGGCGCAACCGCCATCTCCGGGGTGCCGAGATACACGATGCGCCGAACTCCACCCGTCGGCATCGGGGCAAGCGAAGTCATCGGTGTTGCCGCGCGCGGCGTGGTGGTCGTGCCGGCGTCTGCGTCACACCAACTTCAAGTGATACGGCTCGGCATCTTTGGGTTGACCTTCGCGCGCGCGATAGAGCGTCACTGCTTCGCGACGCTGATCCGGCGTCATACGGTCGAACATCAACACGCCGTTGAGATGGTCAACCTCGTGCTGGAAGAGCCGCGCCAGCAACTCGTCAGCTTCGAACTCCACTTGGTTGCCGTCGAGGTTGATGCCCCGCACGAGGATGCGCTTGGGTCGCAGCATCTCCACATACAGCCCGGGGATGGAGAGACACCCCTCGTCGTACACCCACTCCCCGCTCGACTCCACGATCTGCGGGTTCAGGATGACTTTGCGTTCCTCCTCGATGTCATAGACGAACACCTGGCGCTGCACGCCAATCTGCGTGGCTGCCAACCCGATGCCGGGGGCCTTGTACATCACGTCGAACATTTCGTCGGTCAACCGCACGAGCTTTTCGTCGATGTTTGTGACTGGTTCGGCAATCGCCTTCAAGACGGGGTCGCCGAAGGTGCGAATCTCGTACGTCACACTGTGCAAGGCTACCGATTGACATGTCGGCGTCTGATCACTACTTCGCTTCGCAGCCGTCATCATCGTCATCGCCGACCGTGCATCGTGTGCAGGTTCGCAAGTTGGATCTCGTGCTCGCTGGCGATCGCGGCGTATTCAACCAGGGCGAGTTGGATTGGGGCACGCGCGTGCTCCTCGAGAATGCCGACGTGCCGCCGGGTGCCGTGCTGCTTGATCTTGGGTGCGGCGGCGGCGCCATCGCCGTTGCGCTCGCCAAACTCCGCCCTGATGCAGTCGTGTGGGCAGT
>VGBY01000105.1 GCA_016870295.1 Actinomycetota bacterium | reverse complement strand
GAACTCGGGGTGGCCGACAACACGATCTTCGTTTACGTCACCGGCGACAACGGTGCGTCGGCCGAGGGCACTATTCACGGGGCGTGGAGTGCGCCATCATTTCAGAACGGGCTGCCCGAAGACCCGGAATGGATTCTCGCCCACATGGACGACTTCGGTTCGGCCCGCTGCGAGAACCACTACAACCTGGCGTGGGCGTGGGCGCTCGACTCGCCGTTTCAGTGGATGAAACAAGTGGCGTCGCACTTCGGCGGCACGCGTAACGCACTGGCGATCCGCTGGCCCCGGCGCATTCGCGATGCCGGTGGATTACGGCCACAGTTTCACCACGTGGTCGACCTCTACCCCACGATTCTCGAGGCGGCGGGCATCGAAGCACCGCACGGCGTGAACGGCATCGAGCAGATGCCGTTGCACGGCGTGTCGATGATGCCATCAATCGACGATGCCCGCGCCCCCGAGACGCATCACACGCAGTACTTCGAGATGTTCGGCAACCGTGCGATCTATCACGACGGATGGATTGCTTCGTGCTTCCATGGCCGCGTGCCGTGGGATCGATTCGGGTCGGTTCCGTTCGACGGACCACAAGAACATTGGGAGCTTTACGACATTCGCAGCGACTTCTCGCAGGGCGTCGATCTCGCCGCACAACACCCCGACCGACTCGCGCAACTCAAGGCATTGTTCGATGCCGAAGCAACGCGCAACAACGTGTACCCGATGAAAGAACCGGCACAAGCGTTCGGCCCCGCGTTCCACGCCGGCGACGCGCTCGGCAACATCACCTCGATGACGTACACGACCGCGAATTGGCGCATGCCCGAGCGCAACGTGGTGAACCTGAAGAACTGTTCCTTCCGAATCTCCGCCGATGTTGAGGCACGCTCTGGCACGCACGGAGTGATCGCCTGTCAAGGCGGCAACATGGCCGGTTGGAGCCTTTACCTCGACGACGACTCGCGACCGACGTATCACTACAACTGGCTCGGTCATGAGCACTACGTGGCGCGATCCGTTGCACCGCTCACCCCGGGCCGGCATCGCGTGGTGGTTGACTTCGTTTACGACGGTGGCTTCGGTGCTGGTGGTGATGCCGTGCTGTCGGTGGATGACGAAGTAGTTGCGGCGACGCGACTCGAGCACACGGTGCCGGTGGTGTTCTCGATGAGCGGTGAGACGTTCGATGTGGGACTCGATTCGGGTGCCGTGGTCGGCAACTATCCGCACGTGTATCGGTTCACCGGCGTGATTCACTCAGTGATGCTCGAGCGTCTGAGCGAACCGTCGCCAGAAATCAAGGCGATGGTGGCCGATGCCGAGTTTCGTGCCAGCCTGATGATTCAGTAGCGGCAAAGTCATCCACGCTTCGTCACGTTGCGTGCACGTATGACAGACTGACGGCGCATGGCAAAGCTCGGCTATCAAACCGGCTACTGGGGCTCGGGGCCGCCGGGCGGCGTGCTCGACGCAATCAAAGAGGCCGACAAGCTCGGCTTTCATTCGGTGTGGACCGCCGAGGCCTACGGCAGTGACGCGATTACTCCGCTCGCTTGGTGGGGAGCGCATACGAAACAGATACAACTCGGCACTGGAATCATGCAGATGAGTGCCCGCACTCCTGCCGCAACCGCTATGTCGGCGATGACACTCGATCACCTGAGTGAGGGTCGAATGATTCTCGGTCTCGGTGCATCAGGCCCGCAGGTGGTGGAAGGCTGGTACGGCCAGCCGTACCCCAAGCCACTCGCCCGCACGCGCGAATATGTGGAGATCGTGCGTCGCATCGTGCGACGTGAAGAGCCGCTCGATTTTCACGGCGAGTTCTACGACCTGCCGCTGCGCAATGGTGGTCTGGGGCTCGGCAAGGCGTTGAAGAGCACGATTCATCCGCGCCGCAAGGAGATACCGATTTATTTGGCGGCTGAAGGCCCCAAGAACGTGGCGTTGTCTGCCGAGATTTGTGATGGCTGGCTGCCGCTGTTTCTCGCACCCAAAGAAGACGCCACCTACCGCAAGCAACTTGCCGAAGGTTTCGCCAAATCAGGCGACCCGACGAAAAAAGACAGGTTCGAGGTGGTCTCATCGCTGCTCGTGTTCATCGGTGACGACGTGGAGAAGACCGCCGATATGGTGCGTCCATTTATTGCGCTGTATGCCGGTGGCATGGGTGCCAAGGGTGCAAACTTCCACTTCGAAGTTTTTGCGCGCATGGGTTGGGAGGGCGTCGCCACTCAGGTGCAAGAGCTCTACCTGCAAGGCAAGAAGAAAGAAGCCACCGCGCTGATTCCACTCGCCATGGTGGAAGACGTCGCGCTCGTCGGCCCACTCGACAAGATCAAGGGTGAGTTGCCGAAGTGGAAAGAAACCTGCGTGACCACCTGGCTGGTGGGCGGGCCGGCGTCGTTCTTGTCGATGTACGGCGACTTGCTCGCCTAGTAGACCGCCCAACGAAACATGGTGCGCTTCGCGCCACGAACTAATCGCAGCAGCTGTCGCGCCAGCCGCAGCCGGCACATTTGTAGTGCGCGTGCTCGGGGTGCAACGCGTGACCGCATTGCGGGCACTCACTGAAGATCGCGAAGCGAGTTGAGCAGGTGTCGCCAGCCGACGATTCGGCGACCGGTGATTCGGCGACCAGTGACAATGCAATCGCCGATGACGCAATCGCCGATGATCCGTGTGACGCAATCGACGCATCGTTGTCACGGGGCAAGGTCATCAACGACATAGGTTAGAAGATTGCGGTTCGCACATGACTGATAGTTCGCCCCTCGCCACCGAAACGGGCGAACTCCCCGTTCTTCGGCCTGGCAGTGCGCGCTCGGCGCTGTCGCACGAGCAGTTCCGGCGAATCTTTATTGCATCATTCGGGTCGAACATCGGCTCGTGGATTCAAAACGTGGTACTGCCCATCTATATCTATGAACGCACCGGAAAGGCGTCGATTGTTGCGTTGCTCATCTTGGCGCAGATGGGGCCATTGCTCTTGCTGGCGATACCGGCTGGCGTGATTGCCGACGCAGTTGACCGCCGCAAGTGGCTGATGGCGATGCAAGTGGTGATGCTGACGTTCTCCGTGGTGCTCGCTGCGCTTGCGCGAGTGGATGCACCGATTTGGGCGATCTTCTTGGCGCAACTCGGCGTTGGTATCGGTGGAGCGCTCAATATGCCCGCGTGGTCGGCGCTGTTGCCGTCGCTCGTGCCACATGCCGACTTGCCAGGGGCAATGTCGTTGAACTCCACGTTGATCAACGGTTCGCGCGTGGTGGGGCCGATTCTCGTTGCGCTCTTTACCCCGCTTGGTGCCGAGGCGTGGCACTTCTTTGCGTTCAATGCGCTCACCTATTTGTTGGTGGTGTGGGCGTTGTCGCGCACCACCACTCCGCGCCACGCCGCCGACAACACGCGCGGATGGCAGCGCTTCACGTTTGCGTTTCGCGTGGCGCGCGATCGACCTGCCGTTTGCCGATTGATTCTGACGCTGGCGTTGTATTCGCTGATCTCCCTGCCCTACATCGGGTTGTTCCCGGCGGTTGCAGAAATGAACTTCGGGATCGACGGCTCCACCGCAACCTACAAATGGTTGTACGCCGTGTGGGCGCTCGGCGCTGCACTCGGGGGGTTGGCGCTCGGCACGCTGTTCGTCGGCCGCGATCCGCGCGTGTTGATTCGTTTCGGGTTCGCCGCCAACGCGGTGGCGATGCTCGCGTTCGCCGCATCGCGAAGTGCCGTACCGGCATTCGTGGCGGGCTTTGCGTTGGGCGTGTCGTACTTCTTCACCACTACAGCGATGTCGACGGTGATGCAGTCGCGTCTCGCCCCGCACGAACGTGGTCGCACGATGGCGTTGTGGTTCATGTCGTTCGGCGGCACCGTGCCGATCGGCAACATGATCTTTGGTCCGCTCAT
>VGBY01000104.1 GCA_016870295.1 Actinomycetota bacterium | reverse complement strand
CGCATGGCTCACCTGGTTGGCGCTCCACCTCGCCTACTTGTCGGGCGGACGAAACCGCACGAGCATCTTCGCCGACTGGGTGTGGAACTACCTCGTGTGGACACCTCGCCGCACCATCACCGAATAGTCTCCGCACACCATGACCGAGGCGA
Organism: Actinomycetota bacterium; assembly: GCA_016870295.1. GTDB lineage: Bacteria > Actinomycetota > Acidimicrobiia > Acidimicrobiales > Ilumatobacteraceae > F1-60-MAGs027. Next base: position 3,763 of record VGBY01000104.1, on the reverse strand, counting down.
ATTCGTCTCAATTCCCGGTGATATTGGTGACTGGCGCTGCAGGCGGCATCGGCTCGGCCGTCATCCGACGTTTTGCGACCAGTGGATGGCGCTGCGCAAGCGCGGATCTTGCCACCCCCACCGAAGGCGTCGGACACCATGTTGCAACCGATGTGCGAAGCGTCGCCGCATGCAGCGCAGCCGTGCAGTCGACCGTCAACACATTCAGCCGTCTCGACGTGCTAGTCAACGCCGCCGGCGTATGGCATGAGGGCAACACTGCCGACACACGCGAAGACGACTTTGATCGAGTCATCGACGTCAACTTGAAGGGCACGTACTTCATGAGTGCCGCAGCAATCCCACATCTTGAGGCCACTCGTGGATGCATCATCAATCTGTCGAGCGACGCGGGAATTCAGGGCAACTCTGGTGCAGCCGCATACTCCGCCTCCAAAGGCGGGGTTTCACTGTTCACCAAAGCGCTGGCCCTTGAACTTGCACCGCGCGGGGTGCGAGTCAACGCCGTGTGCCCGGGCGATGTCGACTCTCCGATGCTGCGCAGTCAGGCACAGAACTACAGCGGCTCCGAGCAGGCGTACTACGACCAGTTGCTCGCCGGTTATCCGCAGCGATCGAACGCCCGCTTCATCACGCCCGACGAAGTCGCTGAGTTCATCTGGTTTCTCGCCCAACCACATGCCGCAGCGATCACCGGTGCGAACTTGTCGATTGACTTCGGCTTATCTTCTGGAATCTTCCCCCGTAACTAAATGCACACCGACACCAGGTGCGAGCCAGTCAGCCAAACCGCAGATTGAACTACTGTTGGATTTCGGCTCTGGGAGGGGCGCAATGACGACCGCACCATTTCAATTGGCCGACTTCGGCATCACAAAAGAGTGGGGTTACATGCAGACAACCGACCCCGTCGTCTCCCTCGGCTCGGCGAATGCGGAGTGGGATGCACTCGCTCGCGATCTGCCGAAGTACTTGATGGGCTCGGGCTTTCGTGCACGCGTCAAGGCAATGCCGCCATTCAATGTCTCGGCACTCCGTGGCGACGGAGAAACACGCCGCGCGATGCTCGCTCTCAGTTACGTCGGCCAGGCCTATCAATGGTGCGAAACCGAAGCGGCACGGGTATTACCTGCTGTGCTGGCGAAGCCTTGGTATGAAGTTGGAAAGCTCGTTGGACGCCCTCCCATTCTCAGTTACTCCTCGTATTCCATCGACAACTGGCGACGACTCGATCCGAGTGGCTCGGTTGAGTGCGGCAACATTGCGCTGTTGCAATGCTTCTTGGGTGGTCAAGACGAGGAATGGTTCATCCTCATTCACATCGATATCGAGAAGAAGGCTGGGCGAGCGCTGCAGGCCATCGCTGACGCACAGAATGCCGTTGGCGAAAAAGATGCCGACCGACTGGAGGCCGCGCTCGACGAGCTCAGTGCAGGTATCAAACAGATGTATGACGTGCTCGCCCGGATGCCCGAGCGATGCGACCCCTATGTGTATTTCCATCGCGTTCGCCCCTACATCTTCGGGTGGAAGAACAACCCAGCGTTGCCAAACGGTGTGGTGTACGAGGGCGTCGACGAACTCGGCGGCAAAGGCATGTCATACCGTGGCGAAACCGGGGCGCAGAGCGCGATCGTGCCCGCCCTCGATGCAGTGCTCGGCGTGGAGCACGAGCGTGACGAACTGCGCGACTATCTCATGGAGATGCGCCAGTACATGCCTCCGATGCATGTTCGCTTCATCGAATCGGTGGAAGCTGGCCCAAGCGTGCGGGCGTTTGTGAAGACGGTGAATCGTGCAAAGGTAACCGAACGGTTCAACCGCTCGGTGGAGTTGCTTGCCGACTTTCGGGCGATGCACTTGCAATATGCAAGTACCTACATTTTTGCGCAAGCGCAGAAGACTCCTGGTAACCCGTCCGCAGTGGGCACCGGCGGTACGCCATTCATCCCCTATCTACGTAAGCATCGCGACGAGACGCGCAACCAGACGATCTCGTGAACGTTCACAGTTAAATCTGCGACGTGCGACCTGACCAATACGGTGCGCGTAGATCGCGCTTCAGGATCTTGCCGCTACCGGTCTTCGGCAATTCACCCAGCCACGAGAGCGACCGCGGCACTTTGTAGCCCGCCAGGTGTGCCCGCGCGTGGGCGAGCACCGTTGCGTCGTCCAACTGTGCACCCGGTCGTGCAACGACGACGGCATGCACGCTCTCGCCCCACTCCTCGGACGGGATGCCGAATACGGCGGCCTCGTAGATGTCGGCGTGCAGTTCGAGCGCCGCTTCGATCTCTGCCGGATAGATGTTCATGCCACCCGAGATGATCATGTCCTTCTTGCGATCACAGATGTAGAGGTATCCCTCGCTGTCGCGATAGGCGATGTCGCCAACCGTTTGATATCCGTAACGATTGTCGGCCATGTACTTGTCGTGTTGCTTGTAATAGTCGTCGAACACCGAGGGACTCTTCACATACAACTCCCCGGGGTGTTCTGGCCCGACACCGGTCACCTCATTGCCGTCATCATCGAACAACTTGATCTCCACCATCGGTGATGGCTGGCCGCACGAACCGGGTTTGCGCAACTGATCGGCGGGCAGCAACACGCAGTTGATTCCCAATTCGGTGGAGCCATACACCTCAAAGAGCGAGTCGTGGGGGAAGTTGGCAAGATACAACTGCTTCAGCGCCATGCTCCACGGAGCCGCGTTGGCAATCATCCGCTTCATCGATGAGACGTCGTACTTCTTCTTGATGTGCTCGGGCAGGCTGCACACCATACGGATGGGGGTCGGCGCCGAGAACGTGCTCGTCACTTTGTGCTTGGCCACGAGACGCAGCCAATCCTCCGCTTCGAATTTGCGCTGGATGACAGTGGTTTGACCGAACGCGAGTGCCACCGACAAGAAGCCGAGCGGCCCGGAGTGGTACAGCGGCCCGGTCGGAATATAGACGTCGTTCGGCGTGTAGCCGATCAGTGCGGCGAGAGCCGCCGATTGCTCGGGGTTGCCGAGGTTCTTGCGCATCGCGCCCTTCGGCTTGCCGGTCGTGCCCGACGTGTAGATCATCGTTGACGACGCGTCCTCCGCCAGGGGCAGTGTTGGTGGAGTGCTCGCCGCAGAGGCCATCAGTTCGTCGCTGCTCTGCATCCCGGCTGGTGCCGGACCAGCAAACACGAGAACATTCTTCACCTTGGCGACGCGTGTGCGGATTCGTGCGACGAGTTCGGCGAGTTCGCGATCAATGAAGACGAGCACCGCGTCACTGTGATCGATCACATATGCGGCCTCATCGTCGGTGAGACGGTAGTTGAGTGGCACGGCCGTGAGACCGATCTTGCGCGCTGCACAGATGATTGCCACTACGTGCGGTGAATTTTGCCCACACCACACCACCTTGTCGACGCCGGGCTGCAAGCCAAGTTGCAGCATCACGTTGGCCAGACGATTGGCGGCCTCTTCAAGTTGGGTGAAATTCCACTCCGTGATGGCGCCATTCGGCCGGTCGTCAATGACCGCCGGCTTGGTGGACTGCATCTGCGCGTAGATCGACAGCAGGTCTGGCATGGGGCGTTGTTACCACATCCGACGCGGGTTTGGCAAACAGCGCCTACTGTTCTTGCTGTGGCTGACATTGATCCCGACAAGTTGAAGCTCTTCTCGTTCTTGCTGTTCAGCAAGTTGGAGGGTGCCGTCACTTCGGGCATGGTGCATCTCGGTGATCAACTCGGTTTGTATCGCGCGCTTGCCGCGACGGCC
>VGBY01000103.1 GCA_016870295.1 Actinomycetota bacterium | reverse complement strand
TACCGCCACAGGCGGCCACGAACAGCGACAGCGCGGCGATGCCGGCGAAGGCAACCCGTACTGATTTCTTCATGTGATTGCTCCCCTCCGAGTGCTACTCGGTTGTTGTGTTGTATGGCATTACTTGACCTCGCCCTTCCGGTTGAGGCTCTCCATTACTACGGAGAATAGGTAGAACAGTAGCCCAAGTAGGCACGCCGCCAAAACGTAGGCCCAGGCGGCGGCATTCTTTGAATTGGCGATATTGCTCGAGATGCGACTGCCCAAGCCGTTCTGTGAACCGCCGAAGTACTCGCTGACAAAGGCCGTGATCACCGCTGCCGGCGCCGCGATTTTCAGCGATACGAAGAGGAACGGGATGGCATTGGGGATCCGCACCTTTCGCAGAATCGCGACATCGCTCGCCGCGTAGGAACGCATCAGTTCAACATGGGTCGGCGACACTTGGGTGAGACCGCGGGCCACGTTCACCAGCACGATGAAATAGACGACGAGTGCCACCATGATGCGGCGCGGGATTTCACTCGTGATGGAGTACATATTGTTGAGCACGGCAACGAGCACGAAGATTGGTACGGCGTTCAGCGCCACTGCCAGTGGCGTAATCAACTGATTGAGAAATCCAAAACGGCTGAGCACGAAACTCATCGCCACACCGAGCACCGTGCCAGCGAGCAAACCAATCAGCGCGTTGGTGCCAGACACCGTCGCGGCACCACGAATGAGTGTGAAGTTCGACGTGAACTGTTCCCAGATTGCACTTGGTGCGGTCAGAAAGTACGGCTTCAGTTCAAAGAAACGGACGGCCCACTCCCAGAAGCCGAGAAACAGCGTGCCGAACACGATGGCCGGCAGCGCACTACCAACCGTCGTGCGTAGCAAGTTCCCGACGCGGTTCATCGGTCGTCGTTGCCCAAACCGACGTGGGCTGCGTGCATCCCGCGCAGTCCTTCGCGCACTGCGGTGATGGCCTCGAAGAATACCGTGCGGTTGCGGGTGTCTTCGTTGCGTTCGCCGCCCAGCGAGACGTCGACGACTTTTGTGATACGGCCGGGCCGCGGCGACATCACCACGACCCGGTTCGACAGATACACCGCCTCTGGGATGCTGTGCGTCACGAACACCACGGTCGTGCGGGTCGCTGCGCAGATCCGCAGGAGTTCGCCCTGCATGTACTCGCGGGTCATCTCATCAAGCGCACCAAACGGTTCGTCCATCAGCAACAGCGGTGGGTGCGCGGCGAGAGCACGGGCGATGGCGATGCGCTGCTGCATGCCACCCGACAACTGCCATGGGTAATGATCGCCGAATTCAGGCAACTGCACGAGTTGCAACATCTCATTGGCACGCAACGCACGGGCGTTCTTGTCCCAGCCCTTCAACTCGAGTGGCAACTCAATGTTCTTGCGCACCGTACGCCACTCGAAGAGACCAGCCTGTTGAAACGCCATGCCGTAGTCCTGATCGAGGCGCGCCTGCGCTGCAGGCTTGTCGTTGACGACCACGTCGCCATTCGTTGGCTCGAGCAAGTTGGCGATGAGACGCAACAACGTCGACTTTCCGCAGCCCGATGGGCCGATGAGCGAAACGAATTCACCCGGCTTCACGTCAAGGCTCACGTTGCGAAGTGCATCAACCTGGTTCGACTTGCCCAGGTTGAACACCTTGCTCGCATTGCGGATGCTGACGGCGCTCATGAGACGCTCTCTTTCGGTCGGTTTCGCATGACGAACACGTCGACGGCAATCACGACACCGGCCATGGTGAGACCGAGTGCGGCAGCACCAAAGATTGCGGTGTACACCTTGGCGGGATCGCCCGTCGCCTCACGGGCGTATTCAATAATCAATCGCCCGATGCCGCCGCGCAACCCCGTGGAGATTTCAGCAACCACCACACCAATCACCGAAGCAGATGCACCGAGCCTGAACGCGGGCACCATGTACGGCACTGCGGTCGGAAACCGCAGTTTGAACAGGGTCTTGGTCCACGATGCCGCGTAACTTTGCATCAATTCCACCGATGCAGCCGATGCAGCGGCTAGCCCACGCAATGTGCCGACCGCGATCGGGAAGAACGCAAGAAACGCGCCGAGCACCGACGCCGACAACCAACGTGGCCACACGAACGGGCCGACCTCCAGCTTTCCGCCCCAACTCACCACGAGCGGAGCAAGGGCGATGAGCGGTACGGTTTGCGACACCACGAGGTACGGCAACACCCCGCGCTGCACCAACTTGAATCGCGCCATCAATACCGCCAACCCCACACCGACCACGCCACCCATCACGAACCCCGCGGCGCTGAGACGGAACGAGTACCACGCACCTGCCAGCACCGCGTCGAACACGCTGCGATCGGAGCCGCGCACCTCGGGGCGATTGAAGCGCGAGAACATGTCCCACACGTGCGGCATGGCGTACTCACTGGTGCGCGGCAGGATGCGTACGCCAAGCAACGTGCCGCCGTCGGCTGGGCCGAGCGCCTTGTAGGTCTCCCAAATCACGACCACGAGCGCCAGCGCGGCCACGAACATCGAAGTTCGGTAGGCGGCGCGACGAACGAGTGGCATTACTGCTTGGCGCGCGACAGTGCGGCGATGGCGGGCATCACGCGCTCGCCGTAGGCCTCGAGTGTCTGGTCTTTGCCGTCGTGCTGCAGATAAATGGAAAACTGATCGACACCGAGCGACTCGAGTTCCTTCAGGCGACGCACATGTTCATCGACACCGCCGAGAATGCAAAAACGTTCGACGATCTCGTCAGGCACGAAATTGGTGTGCGAGTTACCGGCGCGACCATGTTCGTTGTAGTCGTAGCCCTTTCGACCCTTGATGTAGTCGGTGAGCGCCTTGGGCACCGATGAATTTTCGCCGTAACGCTCGACGATGTCGGCCACGTGATTACCAACCATGCCACCGAACCAACGGCACTGGTCGCGCATGTGGGCCATGTCGCTACCGACGTACGCCGGTGCCGCCACACAAATCTTCACGCTCTTGGGGTCGCGACCTGCATCTTTGGCCGCCTTGCGCACCGCGGCAATCGTCCATTCAGCGATTGACGGATCCGCCAATTGCAGGATGAACCCTTCACCGACCTCACCAGTCAGCTGCAACGCCTTCGGCCCGTATGCCGCCACCCACACCTCGCAACGGCTCTTTTCTGCCCACGGAAAGCGGATCGTTGAGCCGTTGTATTCGACTCCCCTGCCGTTGGCGAGTTCGCGAATCACGTGGATGCTGTCGCGCAACGTGGCGAGCGTGGTCGGCTTGCCATTGGTGACGCGCACCGCCGAGTCGCCACGACCAATGCCCACGATCGTGCGGTTACCGAACATCTCGTTCAGCGTCGCGAACACGCTCGCGGTCACGGTCCAGTCGCGCGTCGCCGGGTTGGTCACCATCGGGCCGACGATCACATTGTTGGTCTGCGCCAGGATCTGGCTGTAGATCACGTACGGCTCTTCCCACAAGATGTGGCTGTCGAACGTCCACACGTGCGACATGCCGTACATCTCGGCCTTCTTCGCCAGGTCAACCACTCGCGCCGCTGGCGGAGTGGTCTGCAGTACGACGCCGATGTCCATGGTGCGGCTCAGCGGTTCTGCGGAAAGCCGAGGTTGACGCTGCTCGTGCGCGGGTCGGGCCAACGCGACGTCACCACTTTGCCGCGCGTGTAAAAGTTGATGCCCTCCGGGCCGTACATGTGCTGGTCGCCAAAGAGGCTCGCCTTCCAGCCACCGAACGAGTAGTACGACACCGGTACCGGGATCGGCACGTTGATGCCGACCATGCCGACTTGTACGTCGAACTGAAACTGACGAGCAACGCCGCCATCGCGCGTGAAGATTGCCGTGCCGTTGCCGTACGGGTTGTCGTTGATCATCTGCAGGCCTTCGTCGTAGGTGCCGACGCGCGACACCACGAGCACCGGCCCGAAGATCTCGGCGTCGTAACACTGCATACCGGGCTTG
>VGBY01000102.1 GCA_016870295.1 Actinomycetota bacterium | reverse complement strand
TTGCCGTGCTCGACGTGCGCGAGCCTGACGAGTACGAGCAAGGTGCACTCGCCGATGTGGTGCACATCCCGCGCGGGCACCTCGAGGCACAGGTGGAGTCGCGCCTCGTCGACAAACAGACCCCGGTCATCGTGTACTGCGCGGGCGGCGTGCGGAGTGCGTTCGCCGCCAAGACGCTGCAGGAACTCGGCTACGCCAGTGTCGTCAGCATGGCCGGCGGATTCGGCAAGTGGAAGGACGAAGGTCGCGCCTGGTCGACACCCGTCGCCTTGAGTGCCGAGCAACGTAATCGCTACCAGCGGCACATCTTGCTGCCCGAGGTTGGTGTTGCCGGACAGGCAAAACTGCTGCAGAGCAAGGTGCTGTTGTTGGGTGCCGGAGGCCTCGGTTCGCCGGCGGCGTTGTATCTCGCTGCGGCTGGCGTCGGCACGCTCGGCATCGTCGACATGGATGAGGTTGACGCGAGCAACCTGCAGCGCCAGATTCTGCACAACATCGACCGCGTCGGTGAGCGAAAGGTGGATTCCGCCAAGAAGACGCTCACGATGCTGAACCCCGACATCAACGTCGTCACCTACGACACGCGACTCGCTGCGAGCAACATCGTCGACATCATCTCGGGCTATGACGTGATCGTCGACGGAGCCGACAACTTCCCGTCGCGCTACCTGCTCAACGATGCAAGCGTCAAGCTCGGAATCCCCGTGGTGCATGGGTCGATCTTCCGCTTCGAGGGAATGGTCAGCGTGTTCCATCCGCTGCGTGGACCGACGTATCGCGACATGGTGCCCGAGCCACCGCCCGCCGAGATGGCGCCAAGTTGTGCCGAAGCAGGCGTGCTCGGTGTGCTGCCAGGCATCGTCGGTTCGATTCAGGCACTCGAGACGATCAAGTTGTTGCTCGATCTCGGCGACTCGTTGATCGGTCGCATTCTGGCAATAGATACGACGGAGATGACATTCCGCACGTTCAACTTACGCAAGGATCCGGCCAATGCGGTGACGTACGAGAATCGTGAGCGCATACAGGTGCGCGACCTCGACGGTGCCTGCGCGCCGTGGATGCACTGACGCGCATCGTCACTCGTAGAATTCAGGTGTGCCACTTCGCGTAGCCGTCGTCGGCGCGGGATTCTCCGGTGCGGTCGTAGCCCGCGAACTTGCCGAAGCCGGGCATCACATCGAGGTCTTTGAGTCACGCGACCACGTGGCGGGGAACTGCCACACGCGCCGACACAGCACCGGCGTGATGGTGCACGTGTACGGGCCGCACATCTTCCACACCCAGCACGAGCGCGTCTGGCAGTATGTGCAGCGGTTCGGAACCTTCGAGCCGTATCGCCACCGCGTACGGGCGATGGTCGGCGATAAGGCGTACCAGATGCCGATGAACCTCGGACTCATCAATGCGTTCTTCGGCACGAACTTCACGCCGCAGGAAGCCGAAGCCTTCGTCGCCTCGCGGGCCGATGCCAGTGTCACGAACCCGCAATCATTCGAAGAACAAGCACTGCGTCTCGTGGGGCGCGAACTGTACGAGGCGTTCTTTGCCGGATACACACGCAAGCAATGGGGCGTCGATCCGCGCGAGTTGCCGGCCAGCATCTTGGCGCGATTGCCGCTGCGCTTCACCGATGATGACTCGTACTTCAGTCATCCGTATCAAGGCATCCCCGAACACGGCTACACGCCGATCGTGGAGGCGATGCTCGACCACCCGAACATCACCGTGCATCTGTCGACGCGCATGCCGCGGGTGCGACTGGCGGAGTTCGAACACACGTTTTGGAGCGGCCCGATCGACGCCTACTTCGACTTCGAGCATGGACGCCTGGCGTATCGCACGCTCGACTTCGAACCCGAAGTAGTCACGGGTGACCATCAGGGTTGCCCGGTCGTCAACTACTGCGATGCGAGTGTGCCGTACACGCGGATCACCGAGCACAAGCACTTCGCGCCGTGGGAGTCGCATGACCAGTCGGTGATCTATCGCGAGTACAGCCGTTTGTGTGAGGCGAACGACACGCCGTACTACCCGGTGCGGCTCGTGGAAGAAAAGGCCCAACTGTTGGAGTACGTGCAATTGGCGCGCAAGGAAACGGGAGTCACCTTCCTCGGCCGGCTCGGCACCTACCGTTATCTGGACATGGATGTGACGATTCACGAAGCATTGAACGTGGCCGATGCCGCCAAGGCTGCGATCGCCGTTGGTCGCGTGATCCCGGCGTTCGTCGTCGATCCGCTCGCATGACCGAACTGCTGCAGCGGTCGCTCCTGCCCGCGCCAGACTTTCGCGAGCCGAGTTTGTATGTGCGCACGGGTGGGTCGGTGCGCCTCATGGCGGCGCACGGCGCTGCCGATCAAGTTGCTGCGCATCTCGCGCCGGGCGCCAGCGTGTCGTTCGACTCCTCGTTCGGTGTATTTCACGCGGGTCGCTGGCGGCGACTGACGAGCGTCGATCAATTGTCGGTGCGGGTCATCGCGAGTGGCACCGGTCGCGTCGAGGTGGTGGATTGCGCGCGCGGTCGCGAGACGGTGATCGCCTCGGCAGCACTCGCAAGTCACCCGACGGAACTGGCGCTCGGTTCGCTGCAGTCATCCAACTGGGGCGTGCTCTATGTGCGGGTCGTCGCCACGAATGAATCGACTCTCGAGCGGGTGGAGTGGCTCACTGCAAGCACACCCGCGCACGATGTGCGACTCAACCTCTCCATCACCACCTTCAATCGGCATGCCTATGTGGTACCGACGGTGAAGAAGGTGTTGTCGCTCGTGCGCGGATTGCCCCTGCTGCGGGGCAAAGTGCGTGTGCTGGTGGTCGACAACGCGAACAATGTCGACTTTGGCGAAGCGCCGTCCGACGATCTCGCCGTCGTGCCGAATCGCAACCTCGGTGGTGCCGGTGGCTTCGCGCGCGGGCTGATGTGGCTTCGTGCGCAAGGTTGGGCGACCCACGTGTTGTTCATGGACGACGACATCAATCTCGAGGCAGAGTCGTTGGTCCGCACCGTTTCGCTCTTTGCGTTCGCGCGCGATCGCCAACTCTGCGTGCACGGAGCGATGCTGAGCGAGGAGCGCCAATGGATGCAGTTCGAGGCGGGCAGCAAATACTTGTGGCGCTCGTTGTATCCGCTGCGTGCGCTCGGGCAAGAAGACGATCTCCGTGAGCGCAAACTCGTGTTACGCGACGCGAAGGAACGTCGCTTTGCCTACTCCGCATGGTGGTACACCGCCTTCCCGATCGATATCACCCGCGACAATCCACTGCCGATCTTCGTGCGCGGTGACGATGTTGCGTTCGGGTTGATGCACACGGGTAAGCACACCGTGACCCTGAACGGCATCGCCGTGTGGCATGCCGACTTCCACCTGAAGAACAATCCGTCGAGTTTGTTCTACGAGATGCGCAACTTTGCAACCATTGACACGTTGGTGTTCGACCGCCATCGTTGGTGGCATCTCGGTCAGCGGTTTCTGGCGCTCAGCTTCCGCAACTTGTTTGGCTTTCGATATTCGAGTGCCGAGTACATGATTCGTGGGATGCGCGCGTATCTCGCTGGTCCTTCTGCACTGGCGGAAGTCGACCACCCGGCGTTGCACGACGAACTGCGTAAGGTTACGGAAGAAAAGCCTGCACCACTGGTGGCCGAGCATTTGGCAATCGCGATTTCATCACCGTTGCCCAAGCCGATACGACTGATCGGGTTTATCTTGTCGATACCTCTCCTCGGTGGGTTTTTCTTGCCACCTGCCATGCGCAGCAACGCATTGCGCACCGCACCTATAGATTCGCGTGCCGTCGGCTTGGCATTGCGGCACAACAGAATTCTCTACCGTCACGATCGCCTGCCGGAAGGCTTCGTGTGTGAACGCGACCGTGCGCGGTTCTTTGCATTGTGGCGTGACGTGTTCTCGGTGCTGCGTTCGCTGATGCGCAACTATGGTCGACTGAAGCGCGAGTACCGGGCGGCGTATCCATCGTTGGTAAGCGATGAATCGTGGCAG
>VGBY01000101.1 GCA_016870295.1 Actinomycetota bacterium | reverse complement strand
ACGCGCTGCAGAATCGCCACCTTCTCGCGTTTGGTGACCTCATCGGGCCACTTCTCGATCGTGTTCACCGGATGACGCAACACGGTGCCGAGAGCCACGGTGTTCACGCCGCCACCGCCGCGTGATGCTGCCGCTGCTGCAGCCTCGGCGGCAGCCAGCAAACCCTTTTCGCTCAGGTCGCTCGTATGCGCAAAGCCCGTGGTGTCTCCCTTGACGACGCGGATGCCCGCGCCACGGTCGCGACCGCTCGACACCTGTTCGATCTTTCCGTCGTCGAGCCCGGCTGACGTCGAACGCTTGTCCTCCACGAAAACTTCGGAAAACTCCGCACCCGTAGAGCGACCCTTGACAAGCACTCGTGACAACACATCTGGTGCGACGAGCAGCGATTCTGTGTTTGGCATGGCGAGAGCCTACTGACGACCGCTTACGCGATACGCAACGCTGCACATCGGTAGCCTCTTCGCGTGTCGCAGACCGTGAGCGAGCGCACGCACCGCACACTGTGGTGGAAAGAAGCACTCATCGTCGCGACTTTCTACGGCATCTACACCCTGGTGCGCAATCAGTTCGGTTCAGCTCTTGTGTCGGGCAGCCAGATACCGGTCGAAGCGTTCCTCAATGCGATGCGGGTCATTCGTATCGAGCGGGCCATCGGTCTCTACCACGAGGAGACGATTCAGGACTGGTTTCTGCCCCATGTCGGCGTCATCAAGTTCTTCAACGTGTACTACGGCACGGCGCACTTCTTCGTGACACTTGCCGTCTTCGTCGCACTCTTCGTTCTGCGCCCCGCGGTGTTTGGTCTGTGGCGCAATTGTCTGGCGGCGATGACGGCGCTGGCCATCATCGGGTTTGCATTCTTCCCATTGATGCCCCCACGTCTGCTCGATGCGCCGTGCCCACCTGGTGGATTCGGCGCCGCGTGCGTCGGGCACGAGTTGCGCAACTACAACGATGCGGAAAATTTCGGATTCGTCGACACCATCAAGGAATTCGGTGGTCCGTGGGCGTTCGACCGCGGTCCGGGCGCCACGCTCTCGAACCAATATGCAGCGATGCCTTCGTTGCACATCGGCTGGGCAACTTGGTGTGTCTTTGCCCTGTTTCCACTTGCGCGGCGCCGATGGATGCGAATCACGCTCCTGATGTATCCGCTGCTCACACTTGCCAGCATCGTGATCACTGGCAACCACTTCTGGCTTGATGGAGTCGGGGGTGTTGTCATCTTCGTCGCTGGCTACTGGATTGGCGCCCGAATTCACCAGTGGAACGCCCGGCGCCTCGATACCCGTCAGGGCTAGCGTTCTAGACGCCATGGCGTTAGCTGATATCCGCCAGCCGAGCGACCTGCGCGGACTGAGCCCCTCACAACTCGACGAACTTGCCGCCGAAATTCGCGACTTCATCGTCGCTGCAGTCGCCGAGACAGGCGGGCATCTGGGTTCCAACCTCGGGGCCGTCGAACTCACGCTGGCCCTGCACCGCGTATTCGAGTCGCCGCGGGATGCAATCCTGTGGGACACCGGCCACCAGGCCTACGTGCACAAGATCGTCACGGGTCGCCGCGGCGGCTTCTCACAGTTGCGGCAAGCGGGTGGCATCTCTGGCTACCCGAGCCGCGAAGAAAGCATCCACGACTTCATCGAAAACAGCCACGCCTCGACCGTGCTCTCGTACGCCCACGGCATGGCGGTGGCGCGCGACGCTGGGCAACTCGCCGATCGGCGACATGTGGTGGCGGTCATCGGCGATGGCTCGCTCACGGGCGGCATGGCTTACGAAGCGCTGAACAACCTCGGCCACTCCAAGAGTCGGGTCATCATCGTGCTGAACGACAACGGTCGCTCGTATGCACCGACGGTGTCAAACCTCACGCACCAACCGCATCCGTTGGAAGAAACCACCGACATGCCGCGACCGCGCGACCGCTTCAGCCGACGATTGGCGCGCGCACTCACCAACGTGCGACTCAACCCTGTGTATGTGCAACGTCAACGACGATTGGAGAAGTGGCTGCACGACTTGCCAGTTGTCGGACCGCAAGCCGAACGCGGCCTCGAGGCAATCAAGGCCGGCATCCGCGAATACCTACAACCGACGGCATTCTTTGAAGCGCTCGGTGTGCGCTACGTGGGGCCCGTCGACGGCCACGACCTCGCCGAACTGGAGCATGCGTTGTCGGCCGCGGCCGCCCGCTCGGAAGAAGGCCCAATCGTGGTACACGTCCTCACCCAGAAAGGTCGCGGGTACCCGCCGGCAGAAGACGACGACGAGAAGCATTTGCACGACGCCCCAGTGTTCGACCCAGTGAATGGTCCGCCCAAAGCGGTGCCGACCGGTTACACCCAGGCGTTTGCTGACGCACTCATCAAAGAGGCGCAGAGCGACAAACGCATCGTCGCCATCACCGCAGCGATGCCCGGCCCGACGGGCCTCATCGCGTTCGACTCGCACTTCCCTGATCGTTACTTCGATGTGGGTATCGCCGAACAACACGCCGTCACCTTCGCCGCCGGTCTCGCCATGGGTGGCATGCGCCCGGTCGTGGCGATCTACTCGACGTTCTTGAACCGCGCGTGGGATCAACTCGTCTACGACGTCGCCCTGCACCGCTTGCCGGTGATCTTCTGTCTCGATCGCGCCGGTGTGACCGGCGATGACGGCCCGAGCCACCACGGCATCTACGACATGGCGCTACTTTCCAAGGTGCCGGGCATGCGCGTGCTGGCGCCGTCGAGCGCGCAAGACCTCCAGCAGATGTTGCACGATGCGATTTCACTCGCCGACACCGGCCCGGTCGTCATTCGATATCCGAAAGGCAACGCCAGACAGGTGGGCGAACACGACGTGGGCAATGGCCTCAATGCGCGACGCATGACGAGTGACCCGGGCAAGGGGCTGTGCATTCTCGCCGTCGGCAAGATGGTGGCAGCCGCAGAACAAGCCGTCGCCGCACTCGCACGTGACAACATCAGTGCGACGCTCTGGGACGTTCGGAGCTGTGTTCCGGCAGACGACAACATGATTCGCGACGCAGCTGCGCACCCCCGCGTGCTCACGCTGGAAGACGGCATCCGCGACGGTGGTATCGGCTTCTTGCTTGCTGATGCCATCACCTCGGCGGTGCCCGATGCTCCGCCCGTCATCAAAGTGCTCGGCTTGCCGACGCGGTTCATTCCGCATGCCAAGCCCGATGCGATACTCGCCAAACTGGGCCTCGATGCGGCAGGCGTCGAGCGCGCGGCCCGCGCGATGTTGTCCGCACAGTGACGACGAAGCCGACCGCGGCCAACGACAAGCTGGCCGACGATCTAGCGCTCGCACTTCAAGCCGCAGATATTGCTGACGGCGTGTCGTTGCCCGGTTTCGTGTCGCGCGGCTTCCGTGTCGAACGCAAGGCCGACAAGAGCGAGGTCACGGAACTTGATCGCAGTACCGAGTCGGCGATCACCGCACTCTTGCGCGCACAGCGACCGGACTACTCCGTGTACGGCGAAGAACACGGCGTCGTCGGGCCAGCCGGCGCGAGGTATCAGTGGGTGATCGACCCGATCGATGGCACGAGCAATTTCGTGCGCGGCGTGCCCGTGTGGGCCACATTGATCGCACTCGTCGAAGATGGCGTGCCCGTGCTCGGCGTGGTGTCGGCACCCGCCCTGCAGCGCCGCTGGTGGGCGGCACGCGGCCTCGGTGCCCTCGGCAGCATGGCGAACGCTGCGCCACGAGAGTTGCGGGTCAGCGCGACGAGTGAATTGCGCAAGGCGAGCGCCAGCATCACCGTGACCGAGTCGTGGCATGCCGCCGGCAAGACCTCCCACCTCGATCGACTGCAGCGCGGCGTGGCTCGCCTGCGCAACTACGGCGACTTCTGGCAACACATGCTGGTGGCCGAAGGTGCGGTCGACTTCGCCATCGATGCCATCGGGCTCGGACCCTACGACATCGCGGCAATCACCACCATCGTCACCGAAGCAGGTGGGGCCTGGTCGAACCGCCACGGCGCGGCCGATTGGCGATCTGACTCACT
>VGBY01000100.1 GCA_016870295.1 Actinomycetota bacterium | reverse complement strand
CCGACGGCCCACATCGTGGCGGCTGAGCAAGCAGAGTTCGCGCTGCGCCGTGAACGGCTGGCGCTACGCACCCGTATTGCGCAACTAGCGACTGCACCACCGAGCGGATTCGATGCGTCGTGGTTGGACAGCACGGAGAGTGCGAAGGATATTGACCTCGGCAATTTTGCGGCCGCCCTCGTCGGCAACACGCTGGCAGTGTCGACGACGACTCCTGATGCAGTCGAGTCGCGAACGTCGGCGCTTGCCGCTGCGCTGACCTGGTACGCCAAAGTTCCAGGGTCTGACTTGCATCGTGTGCTGCTGATCGATGCACAACAGTCGGGCGTCACGGCGCGCCAAGTCGCGAATTTTGCGGTGCCGGCGGTGGTAATCAATGCAAACGAGGGTGCGACGAACCTCGCAGTTGCGCAACCTGCACCGCACCTCACGCCAGTCGAGCCGCGCGCCAGCCACCTCGCCTTCACCGACATGTTCTACCGAGCCGGTGCCGACGTCGTCATTGAACACGGCATCGTCGCTGCGGAAGTGGCGGGGCTCGAAGTCGCGCGCGTAATTGACGAAGACGGTCGCGCGAAGGTACGAATCGGTGTGGGGGTGCACGACCGCGAAACGTTCCGGATGTTGTACGGCGATGAAGCCACACTCGAGCAGTTGCACGGTGTGGTTACAACGGTTGCCGCACATCGCCAGCCGGGCGCAGCGTCACATCCGCTGAACCTGCTGGCCCCCGAACGCGCGTTGCGCCATCGCGCCATCAAGACCCCGCAGACCCTGGGACTCGCATCGTTGCATACTGCCGAACCACCGGTGCCGCGCACCAACCTGAAGGACAGCGTGCCGTGCTGCGCGACTGGGCGGGCCAACGACGGTGATGATGTCGTCGTGGTGTTCGTCGCGGGTGTCGACCTGGACGCCGTTCCCTTCGCCGCTGATGCTCGAACACGTCTGTCGCCGCGGGCGAAGTTGATGATTGTCAGTGATGCGCGCAACATCGTGCCGACGCAACGACGCTTAGCGACGTTGTTGCACGCACCGGCCGAGTTCGTTTCGGCGTAACCTGAATCTCGTGCTAGCCAAGCTCGAGGCCATCCTCACCGACTTCGAGCAACTCGAAATCAGCCTCACATCGCCTGAAGTGCTCGGTGATCAGTACAAACTGCGTGATGCTTCACGCCGCTACAAGCAGATGGGGCCCCTCATTACCTGCATTCGCGCCTACAAATCGGCGATCGGCAACGTCGAAGCGGCGCGCGAGTTATTGCAGTCGGCGAGTGCCGCCGAACGCGAGTCACTCGAAACCGAGATGCGCACCGATGAGGCACGCATCGAACGCCTTGCAGAAGAGCTCAAGGTGTTGTTGATTCCACCAGACCCGAACGACGGAAAGAACGTGTTGCTCGAGTTTCGCGGTGCCGAAGGTGGCGAAGAAGCCAACCTCTTTGCCGGAGAGTTGCTGGAAATGTATCGGGCGTGGGCCGGGCGCAACGACTGGAATTTTGAGGTGATGGCGTATGACCGATCGCCGATGGGCGGCGTCAACCAAGCCACGGTGCTGGTGAAGGGCGATACCGCTTGGCGACGTCTGCGGTTTGAGGGTGGCCCGCACCGCGTGCAACGGGTGCCGGTGACCGAAAATGCGGGGCGAATCCATACCTCGTCGGCCACCGTCACGGTGATGCCCGAAGCCGAAGAAGTCGACCTGCATATCGACGAGCGCGATCTCGAGATCGATGTTTACCGCTCGGGCGGCCCTGGCGGCCAGAGCGTGAACACCACCGACTCGGCCGTGCGCATCACGCACAAGCCCACCGGGGTGGTGGTGGCGATGCAAGACGAGCGCAGTCAGCTGCAAAACCGCATCAAGGCGATGCAGGTGTTACGCACCCGATTGCTGCAGCGCATGCACGATGAACAAGAAGCCAAGATGTCCGCCGAGCGCCGCGCCCAAGTAGGTAAAGGCGGTCGTGGTGAGAAAATCCGCACGTACAACTACAAGGAAAATCGCATCACCGACCATCGCATCGGTTTCACGCTGTATCAGTTGCAGGATGTATTGGCCGGCAACCTCGACCCGGTGGTGGATGCGCTGACGTTGGAGTACCAGGCCGAGCAGCTCGCCAAGCAGGTCGGCGGCGAGTGATGCCGGTCGCATCAGCGACGACACAGTCGTGAGCGATGACACAGTCGTGAGTGACGACACGGTCGTGAGTGACGCCAGCACGTGGCGTGAAGTGCTCGCCGAAGCAACGGCAACACTCGGCGACGCGAGGGAAGCCCGATTCATCTGCGAACATGCCTCTGGTCTCGATGCCACGGAATTCACGGATGCACTCGGTACCGCAGTTTCACAGCGAATGGGCCTGCACGTGCAGAACATGGTTCGTCGTCGCCTCGCCGGAGAGCCATTGCAGTACGTGCTCGGTCGTTGGGCCTTTCGGCATCTCGATTTGTTGGTCGATCGGCGCGTGCTCATTCCGCGCCCCGAAACCGAACTCGTCGCCCAGGTGGCACTCGAGTTCGCGGCGGCCGTGCATCCGAATCGTGTGGTGGTCGATTTGGGAACGGGCTCGGGTGCAATCGGCCTCTCGCTTGCCCACGAATTGCCGCTGGCCGGCACCACGGTGTGGCTGACGGACGCGTCGCCTGACGCACTCGACGTTGCTCGGGCGAACTCGGCGGGCATCGGTCGGGCCGGGGCGAACGTGCGCGTGGCGCTTGGCGACTGGTATGCCGCGCTTCCGCAATCGTTGTGTGGGGCGGTGGATGTGATCGTGGCGAACCCGCCGTACATCGCCCACAACGACAACGAGGTTGCAGCGAGCGTGGCCGACTACGAACCACATGTGGCGTTGTTTTCTGGCGACGATGGGCTGGCTGCGCTGCGAACGGTCATCGACGGTGCGCGCCAATGGCTGAGCGCCAACGGTGTGCTCGTTTTAGAGATTGGTCATCGACAAGGCGGTGCCGTGCGCGAGTTGCTGACCACTGCAGGCTTGCGTGATGTGACGATTCTTCACGACCTCGCTGGGCGTGACCGCATCGCTACGGCAAGAGTTTGAGTCGGCTGGCCCCGGTTCGATCGTTCAAATGGCGAGTTCGCCGCTGCGGCGCAGTGTGACGCGGTCGCCAACGTGTTCGCCGTGCACGAACGCCGCAGCGACCGACGCGTCGGTGTTCGTGATCCACACCCGGCGGCCATCACCGCGAAGCGCTGACGCAATCAACCGCTCGGGTACACCGTTGCGATCGTGCATCACGGTGTAGGCCTCGATCGTTGCGTCGCCAGCGGCATCGTCGCCGAGTGCCAGTTCGCGGCGGGGTAGTGCGTCGATGTCGGCTTGTGGGTTCGCGTATCGGAAGCCCTGCGCCGCCGGCTTCGTGGCGTACACGCCAAAGGCGTGCTTGGTGGCGTAGCCGCCGTTGGCCCAGATGAATGCCTTGTCGCCCGGTGACTCGCGGAGTCGTCGCATCGCGGTGGCGATCGCGTGCATCACATAGTTGTTCCACGGACCGCCGGCGAATGAGAGACCCCCGGTGAGGGTGAGCGGGCGCTCGAGCCCGAGCCCGAGCGATGCCGCGCCGAGTTGTACGGCCGAAGGGAAGCACGAATACAAGTCGATGAAGGCCGCATCGTCGATGTTGATCCCCGCCAATTCCAGTGCCAAACGTCCGCCGCGGGCGATCGCCGGCGTCTCGGCGAACGACCAACGATTGGAGATGAACTGATGCTCGTGACAATCGGTGCCGGCAAGCGGGAAGACCCAGCGATCGCGCGGCACGCCGAGTGCCACGGCCCGTTCAGCCGAGCACATGATGAGGGAGGCAGCAAGATTCACTTGGTTGTTCGAGTTCATCACCTTGCGGTATGGCAAACCAATCATGCGATTGTCGGGCGACACCGTGAGCACGTCGTCGGCGGTGAGCGCTGCGCGACTCCAAGCGAACTCGTTGTCTGCCGCCACGCGGCTGAAGCGCGACCACAACTCGGCAACGTGCCGGTCGTGTGCGGTGATGTCCCGTTGTGCCGCGGCACGAAGTGCCGTTTCGAACATCGG
>VGBY01000099.1 GCA_016870295.1 Actinomycetota bacterium | reverse complement strand
GCCGCAAGGAGCCGCAATGACCACGCTCGACTTCAAGTTCCGACTCGAAACCGACGACGACTGGATGGAGGCGGGCGCCTGTCGCGGTCTCTCCGAAATCTTCTTTGCTCCCCTGGCGGAGCGCCCCCAGACGCGCCTGCGTCGCGAGGAGAAGGCTCGTAAAGTGTGCTTGGAATGTCCGGTGTTGAACACCTGCCGCGACTTCGCCCGCCAGCACCGCGAGTACGGGTTCTGGGGTGGCGAAAGCGAAGAGCAGCGCCACAGTGCTGGCTACCGCTTGATCGCCCCGGTCGGCATTCGCGCCTAACCCGCAAAGTCGGCGCTCGCCGATGACCTCGCTCATCAACCCGCTGCTCGGTGACGCCGAGCATGTAGTGCGCGAAGCCTGGGCGGAGTACGCCTCGGCGGCCGACGACTCCCGCACGGTGGTGCGCACCGAGGAAGTCAGCGCACACGTCTCCACCAATCGCGTGTTTCGCGTGCACTTTGCCGACGCCTCCACGCTCGTGGCGAAGGTGTCGTCGTACGGCTCGTACTTCTTGTTCGCCGAAGACCACGACCGTCTCGCGCGATGTACGTCGCTGCTGCGTCACGGTCGCTGGGCGGGTTTCCTTGCCGATGTGCTCGTCGTCGACAAACGCCCCTACACCTGGTACGACGGTCGCTGCTGGTGTGCCTTCTACACCGAGGTGCAGCGTGCCGAGTCGCTCCCCCGCATCTTGTCGACGGCCGACATCACCGCCCTGGCCCGTGAGATCGCACGTTTCCACCATGCGTGTGCCGATATCGCGCCGGCGCTGCCACCGGTGTCCAACTCGGTGAAGGGCGACGCCATCCACCTGTTGGATCAATTGACGAACCCGTTCGCGCCGCGCAACTTTGACTTGCCACCCGAAGACATCGGTGTCTTGGCACGCTTCACCCACGAGTTGCTGTTGCAACTGGAGACCGTGCACTACGACGAGTGGGCGAAGATTCCGATACTCGTGGACTGGAACCTCGGCAACTTCAGCATCACCCGCGAGGAGGGTGCTGTGCGGCTGTTCTCGCGCTGGGACTACGACTGGTTCCGCGTCGAGTCGCGCCTGCTTGACTTCTACTTCTTGTCGCGGGTGTCGTCGAGCACCGGTGACCGGACGTCGTTCACCTACTCGCCGCACACCCTCACCGAGCCGCGCTTCGTGGAGTTCGTGCGTGCCTACCACGAGGCGAACCCGTTGACGCGCCGCGACATCGAGTTTCTGCCGTATGCGTACCGCATCTTCATCCTCAACTACGTGATTCGGGAGGGTGCGCGATTCTTCCGCGACGATTTGTGCACGCAATTCCGCCGCGATGCCGCGCACGGCTATCTCGAGTCGTCAACGCGACTGAACCTGAAGCCGTTGCTCGAGATCGTCGGCGACTAGTCGAGGCGGCGCAACTCGCGCTTGAACCGCGCCGTGCGCTGCACGTAGTTCTGCGCCCCGTAGGCGATGTCTTCGGCGCGTGCGCGACCCTCTTTGATCACTGCCGGGCTGCCGACCGCGAGTGCGTTTGCCGGCACGATCGTGTCGTTCAACACCACAGAGTTGGCGCCGACCATCGCTCCGGTGCAGATGCGGGCGCGGTGCAGCACGATTGCGCCCGAACTCACTTGTGCGCCGTCCTCCAGGATGCAGGCCTCGAGATGCGCGAGATGCCCGACGAGGCAGTCGTTGCCGACCGTGGTCGGCCACTCCAGCGTCGTATGCACGACGGTGCCGTCTTGAATGCTGGTACGCGCACCGATGTGAATCTCGCCGTCGTCGCCGCGCAACACCGCGGTCGGCCACACGCTCGACTGTGCGCCGATGAACACCGAGCCGATGATCACCGCATCTGGGTGGATGTATGCCGATGCATCAATGGTCGGCTGCTGTGAACCGAGCGCGTAGATGGGCACGAAATAGTTCTACTAGCGTGGGTCACCCATGGCGCGGCGCATTGAAATTGAAGTCACGAGCACGCGCCCTGACGGCACCTTCACCTGGCGTCAGGCGGGGGCCAAAGCCCCGAAGGGTTCCGGCCCGGCCGGTCTCTTGCCCGACGGTAGCAAGACCGGTGACGTGTTGCGTGCCGACATTGAGGTCGACATGGATGGCGCGGTCGTCATCGGCATTGCCCCCGTCGTCAAACGCGAGCGCAACGTGACGCTGCTTGCCGTCACGGGTTCAGGCGCGGAGTTCAAGCCCGTCACGGAAATCTCCACCAACAAGCGCAACCGTCCGCCGCGCGACAAGGCGGGTCGCGGTGACAAGGCGGGTCGCGGTGGCAAGGGCGGTCGAGGCGATCGTCGTGAGCGTCGCAATGGCGATGGTCGCGATGGCGCGTCTGGTGAGGTTGCCGCGCGCGCGCCGCGTCGCGAGTTCACGCCTCCCCCGCCAGAGTTGCCCAAGCGGCCGCGTGCCGCGCGTCTGCGCCCCGGCAACGTGCATCGCACGGCGGTGCTCGAAGCGTTGAAACCAGCCGAGCGCGTGCTCGCCGAGAAGGCGCTCGAGGGCGGCATCGGTGCGGTGCGCAAGGCCGTCAACGATCAGAACAAACAATTGAAGAAAGATGGGAAGCCGGAAATCAACGCCAACGCTCTCGTCGATCTCGTCGTGGAGATGTTGCCGCGCCTGCGCGTCGCCGAGTGGCACGACAACGTGGATGCCGTCGAAAAGATCATCGACAACGTCGACCTGCGCGACTTGCGGGCGATCGTCGCCAAGTCGAATGATCCGACGCTGCTCAAGGATTCGTCGCTCAACGAAAAGCGTGACTGGTTGCGTGCAGCGCTGGAACGCCGTCAGGGCGAGGAGATGCAGCACTGGTCAGAAGACCTCCGCGCCGCTGTGGATGTCGGTCGCGTCGTGGCCGCCCTCAAGCTCGCTGCGCAGCCGCCGAAGGCCGGCACGCTGGTGCCGGCCGACCTGCGCCCCCGACTCGTGGCGCTGACGCTCGAGCAACTGACGCCGTTGTCGACAAGCGAGCGTTGGGTGATCGTGCTGGAGGCACTCGCCTTTGCGCCGATTCACAACGAGGTGGTGCCCGTCGCCGTGCCGGCAAAGGTGTCGCCCGAACTCACCGCGACCGTCACCCGTTTGGCCCCGGCAATCCCCCGCATCGCAGCGCTGTTTGGTGTGGTCGTCGACCCAAAGGCCCGCATGCCGCGACCACGGCGCCCAGAGTGGCGCGACAAGCGCGGTAAGAAGAACGAAAAGAAGGGCGCGAAGCTCGACACTGTCGCGCCGCCGGCTGCTGTCGCCGTCGTTTCGGCTGACGCACCCGTAACCGCCGACAACTAGGCTTCCGCGCATGTCCGATGCGCAGATCGTCACCTACGAAGTCAACGGCAAAGTCGCCGTCATCACCCTCAACCGCCCCGACGCCCGCAATGCCGTGAACGGCGATGTCGCCGCCGGTGTCGAAGCCGCCATCGACAAGATGGAAGCCGACGACAACGTGTGGATCGGTGTGTTGAAGGCCAACACCTCAGGCCAAGAGCGCCCCGTGTTCTGCGCTGGCGCCGACCTGAAGGCGATCAACTCCGGCAAGGCCGCCGATCTCAACACCAAGCGGGGCGGTTTCGCCGGCTTCGTCTATCGCGAGCGCAAGAAGCCCGTCATCGTCGCCGTCGACGGGCTGGCCACCGCCGGTGGCTGCGAGATCGTGCTCAGTGCCGACATGGTGGTCGCCACCACACGCTCGGCCTTCGGTCTCGCCGAAGCCAAGCGAAATCTCATCGCCGGTGCGGGTGGGCTCTTCCGCCTGCCGCGCATCATCGGTCGCAACGTCGCGATGGAAGTGATTCTCACCGGCGAGCCAATCCCCGCCCAGCGTGCCTACGAACTGGGCCTCGTGAATCGCCTCGTTGAACCGGGCAAGGCGCAAGAAGCCGCAATGGCGCTCGCCGCCCAAGTTTGTGCCTGTGCACCGATTGCCGTGTGGGAAAGCCGCAAGGTCGTGCTCGCCGCGCACACCAACGATGACGAGACACTCATCAAGATGACCAACGAAGGCTTCGGGCGTGTGTTGCAGAGCGAAGACACCAAAGAAGGCCTGACGGCGTTCATCGAGAAGCGTCCGCCGAACTGGAAGGGTCGCTAGAGCGC
>VGBY01000098.1 GCA_016870295.1 Actinomycetota bacterium | reverse complement strand
GCCCCAACTCCGCCCGCTTCCGTCTTCGCTATCCGGGGAGAAATCCCGGAGGCAACCGTTGGCCGGGGGGCTGCTGATGAGCGGGGCACACGAACCAGTGATGCTCGCCGAGATCGTCGAGTTGTTCACCTCCGTTCCTGACGGTGTCCTGCTGGACGCCACACTCGGGATGGCAGGGCACACAACGGCGATTCTGCGGCGACACCAAGGTCTGCGTGTCGTGGGAATCGATCGGGACGACATGGCGATTGCAAATGCGAACCAGCTCAAGGCCACGCTCGGCACCGCCGACGCAGCTAGGTTCACGCCAACGCACGCCAGGTTCGACCGCGTTGTCGACGTGCTGCAAGGTCTCGGTGTCGACCGACTCTCTGGTGCATTGTTCGACCTCGGTGTCTCGTCGCCCCAACTCGATGTCGCCGACCGCGGATTCTCGTATCGCAACGACGCACCGCTTGACATGCGCATGGATCGCAACGAAGGGGTCTCGGCTTGGAACGTGGTAAATGAGTACGAAGCCGACACGATCGCCGACATTCTTCGCCGCAACGCCGACGAGCGTTTCGCCAAGCGCATCGCACAGGCAATCGTTGCGGCGCGACCAATCGAATCCACGAAACAACTCGCCGATGTGGTGACTGCCGCGATTCCCGCCGCGACACGCCGCACCGGTGGTCACCCGGCCAAGCGCACGTTTCAGGCGATTCGTATCGAAGTGAACTCCGAACTCGACATCCTGCCGCGCGCGCTGCGCGACACGATGGCGATGATCGTGCCCGGCGGGCGCATCGTCGTGTTGTCGTATCACAGCGGTGAAGACCGCATCGTGAAGCAGGTCATGCGCGACGCAGAGACCGACACCTCCCGCCCGAACATCGCCACGCCGTTTGCCCATCCGTCGCGCACCGCACCTCGTGCTTGGCGAAAAGTGAAAGTGGCAAAGCGGCCCGGCGATGCCGAAACCGCGCGAAATTCGCGCGCAGCATCGGCGCGATTACGAGTGATGGAACGTTGCGAGGCGATGGCGTGACTTCGTTGGCTGCTGCGTCGACTGCTGCCCGTACGCGCGGCACATCATCCGCCACGGCCCGCGCCCGCGCCCGACGTCAGGCCCGCACGGCGAGTGGGGCGGCGATGCCGCGTGTAGCACGACACACTGATGGCTCAGCGGCCCGTGATCTTGCCTACGTTGATGAGGAAGATCTCGACACTCTCGAGGTGGGGCACGACTCCGGTCGCAGGCCGGCACGGCGGGCGGCACCAACTCGTCGGCCCGACCAAGGATCTGGTTCGCACCTGCGTGTCGTGCCGCGGCCGAACAAACGTCGAAACCGGGCAACCAGTGTCACCGGACTCGTGGTGATGCTGGCCGCGTTCATCACCATGGTGATCGTCTTTCAGGCCACGATCGCCGAGCAGCAACTGCGCCTTGATGCCCTGACCAGCGATCTTCGTCTTGCCGAGGTGCACTACGACAATCTGCGCCAGCAACGTGCCGAGCTAATGATGCCCAGTCGCCTGCGGGAGGAAGCCGTGATGATGGGCATGTATCAGGGCATGAGCACGAAGTTCATGGAAGTTCCGGCTGAAGTGGTCGCTGAGGTGATGGCGAGCACGGCGAAGATGAATCCGCTCTTTGCCGACCCATCCGCGGCGATTGCCTCGGCTGGAGCGATTGCGGCGGCACAGCCAGTCGAGACCGGTAAGCCATGAGCGACACCGCGCCGATTCGTCGTCCGGGCGCCACCGTCGGGCTGCGACGTCGCGCGGCCGCGGATCGTGCGCGCCGCGGTTCGTCGCGTGGTGCCAGCGATCGTGCGGCGCCGACCGTCGGTGGTTTCTTCAACGCCATCTCCAGTTATGGCGTCACCAAGATGACCACCAACATCCATGCCGGTGACATGCGCCGGCGCATCTCGGCGATGTTCATGGTGATCCTGCTCGCGGTGTCGTTGGTGTACCTGCGGGTCTTCATGCTGCAGACCGTCAAGTCGAACGAATACAAGGAGTACAGCATCGACCAACGCGTGCGCTCCGACGTGATTCGCGCCGAGCGCGGCACCATCCTCGATCGTGACGGACAAGAACTCGCGATTCCGGTGCCGACCCGCACCATCTTCGCCGACCCACGCGAGGTAACCGACCCAATCACGACCGCCCGCTCATTGGCGACAGTGCTGCAGTTGACCCCGGAAGCAGAGATGAACCTTGCCAGTCGTCTGCAGAACAAGGCATCCAGCTTCACGTACGTGGTTCGGCAAGTTGACACTGCACTCGCCAAAGCCATCACCGATCTGAAATTGCCCGGCGTCGGCTCGTACCGCGAAGAAGGTCGCGTGTTGACGAGTGAGGGTCTGCGCCCGATCATCGGTCGCGTTGACGTCGATGGCGTCGGTGTCGGAGGCCTCGAACTGCAATTCAACGAATTACTCACCGGCAAAGACGGCAAGATCGCCCGCGAGGTGAATAGTCGGGGACAGAGCATTGCCTCCGCCGACTCGGAGTACGTGGCCCCGGTGCGGGGCAGCAACCTCGTCACGACGATCCATCGAACCCTGCAATTCCAGGTTGATGGAATCCTGCAACAACAAGTCGAGCGCTTGATGGCACGCAGCGGCATCGCCGTCGTGATGCACACGAAGACGGGGCAGATCTACGCGATGTCATCCGTGCGTCGCAATGACGACGGCACATATGCCAACAATGCCGGCAACCTTGCAGCCGTCGAAGCGCACGAGCCGGGCTCCGTCGCCAAGGTGTTCAGCGTCGCTTCTGCGATCGAAGAGGGCAAGGTGAATCCGCAGTCGACATTCCTCGTGCCTGGCAAGGAGGTGTTCAACCGCGGTACGCAGTGGGAACAGGAGATCAAGGACGCGTATCCGCACCCCACCGAGCAAATGACGGTGCGCAAGATTCTCGTTGACTCATCCAACCTCGGCACCATTCAGATCACCGGCACGATGACGACCGAGCGCAACCGCCAATGGCTGTCGGCCTTCGGGTTCGGGGAGAAGACCTCGCTGCAGTTCCCTGGCGAAACAAAGGGACTCCTCAAGTTGGCGCGCAACTGGCAGGGAACCGAGAAGTTCACGTTCGCATACGGCTATGGATACGGGGCAACACCGATTCAGCTCGTCGCGGCCGTCAACGTGATCGCCAATGACGGTGTGTACATCGGACCCAAGCTCGTCATGCAAACCGTTGACGAACGTGGTCTCGCGTCACCGACGCCCGACACCGCGACTCGTCGCGTGCTGTCGAGCGCGACCGCCGCGACGATGCGCACGCTGATGACCGACGTCGTCTGTTACGGCACCGCACAGTTGGCGAAGATGCAGGGACTCTCGGTTGGCGGCAAGACCGGCACCGGATACATCCGTCAAGACAACGGCACCTACCTGAAAGACGACGGGTCGCGTGCGTATTTCGCGTCGTTCGTCGGATTCTTGCCCGCCTCCAACCCGGAGTTCACGGTGCTCGTCTCGGTTGACGAACCCGACCCGGGTTCGCGCGACCGCTTCGGTGGCACTGCCGCCGCGCCGGTCTTCGCCCGAATTGGTCAGGCAATTGTGAATGAACTCGATCTGCGTCCGGCACCAGGCGATACTGGTTGCGTCGGAAAACGCCCCGCCGAACTCGGACCCTCGCACTAGTTCCATGGCTGCGAGCGGCACCCTCACTCTGCAGGCGCTGCTTGATCGTGTCAACGAGGCCCCGGCGGGTGTGGCACGAATCCGCATCGTCGGTGACGCATCGAGCAACGTGAACGACATCACCAACGACAGCCGGTCGGTTGCCGCCGGGACGCTCTTTTGTTGTGTGCGTGGTGAACATCACGATGGTCACGACTTCGCAGCCGACTCCGTTGCGCGCGGTGCCGTCGCACTGCTCGTCGACCATGAGTTGACGAACGTGCATGTGCCGCAGATCGTGGCCCAAGACACTCGTGCCGCCATGGGTGAACTTGCTTCGGCATTCTTTGCCCATCCGAGCCGCGCGCTCACCGTCGTTGGTGTCACTGGCACCAACGGCAAGACGACCACTTCGCACATGCTCGGTGCGATGCTGCGACAGTCGGGTCGCCGCACCACGGTGCTTGGCACATTGTCGGGTGCCCGCACCACGCCCGAAGCCCCCGAG
>VGBY01000097.1 GCA_016870295.1 Actinomycetota bacterium | reverse complement strand
CGTCAAGTTCGACTCCCTTGCGTAGTCGCGCCAACGCTGAATCTGGCACACCTTCTGGTCCGCTGCGCACGTGCACGAGATATTCCTTTTCCACCCCGAAACTCGGGTGCGTCAATCGATGCGTGAGATCACCGTCATTGGTGAGGATGATGAGACCCTCGGAGTCGAGGTCGAGTCGTCCGACCGGATGTACGCGCGGCTCGAGTGGCACGAGCTCGACCACCGTCACGCGATCGTGGGTGTCTTTCGCCGTCGTGATCACGTTGTAGGGCTTGTGCAAGAGGTAGTACACGAGATCGGGTCGCACGCCAACGGGTACACCATCCACCGCGACGACATCGATGTTCACATCGACTCGTCGACCGAGTACGGCGACGTCACCATTGACCGTCACGCGACCAGCCGTGATGATGTCTTCACACACCCGACGGCTACCGAAGCCGCGCTGCGCGAGCACTTTCTGCAGGCGCTCACCGCCCGGTAGTTCGCCGCCCAGCTGTGCGTCGTTCACGTGGTCGTCGGGTCGGGCACCACTCGCAATCCGGCTTCGAGCGCTTCGACCACGCCTGCGTCCGGCACGAAATCACTGATCGGTGGCAAATCTTCCAGCGAGTTGAGTCCGAGTCGCTCGAGAAAGAGTGGCGTCGTGCCGTACATCACCGCGAGACCCGGACCATCATCGCGAGACACCTCAGTGATGTAACCCCGCGCCTGCAACGTGCGTAGCACCGATTCAGGGTCGACGCCACGAATTGCCGAAATCTGTACACGCGAGATGGGCTGCTTGTAGGCGATGATCGCCAACGTCTCGAGGGCAGCCGACGAGATACGCGCCTGCTGGCCGTCGAGGATGAAGCGCTCGACATACGGAGCCAACTCCGGGCGGCTCTGCAAACGGAACCCGCCCGCTACACGAACGAGCTGAAACCCGTGCCCTGCTTCTTCATATGACGCCGCCAAACGGTTGCACAACACTTCGACCACCGACGATGGCTGTTCAAGCACTTGGGCGAGCAGTTTTACCGTGACTGGCTCCACAGCCACCAACAGAATCGCCTCCAACGCCTTCACGATCTCTGGATCGATATCGCCCGTCGTCACCTTTGCCATTCCGCCGCCCTCACCCGTCGTAGTTGTCGATTGCGCCGAGGTCGTCGGCCACGGCGTCGGGATTCCAACGCACTGAGATCTCGCCGAAGCGCTCGGCCTGTGCCAATTCGACGCGTCCTTGCTTGAACAACTCGAGAATCGCGAGGAACCGCACCACCACTTCGATGCGGTCGGTGATGCCGGCGACGAGTTCGCGGAATGTCGCCGATCCACGCGACGGCAGCAAGCGAACGAGTTCGTCAAGCGCATCGGCAACGCTCGCCCGGATGGGCGCCACGTGAAAGAGGTCAATCGACACCGGGCCCTTCGGCTCGGTGGCCCGCAGAAAGGCGCGCTGCACGCGCAACGGGGACACGCCCTCGAGGAGGTCGGGCAGCAACGATTCGAACCGCTCGTCGGGTCCTGCCAACCGCGGGTGGGTGAGTTCTGCGCGTTCAATGAGATCGTGCATGACCGCTGAGACGTCTTTGAACGTCTTACAGTCGAGCAATCGCGCCAGCAGGATGTCGCGCTCCTCCCACAGCGCCAGTTCTTCGTCGAGTTCGCCATCATCACCGGTCGGCAACAACCGCCGGGCCTTCAGATCAATGAGGGTTGCCGCAATCAGCAAGAACTCGGTAGCAATCTCCAAATCGAGCGACTTCATCTTCTGCAACTCCGCCAGGTACGCCTCGACGATGCGCGAGAGCGACACCTCGTGAATGTCGACTTCTTCCTGCAGGATGAGATGCAACAGCAGGTCGAACGGGCCCTCAAAGACCGGGGTCGACACCGCGTACGGCATTCATACGAGAGTACCCCTGCGTACGCGAGTAACTTGGGATTGTGGCTCGCGTGTTGTCGTGCATCCAGCCGACCGGCGAGGTACATCTCGGCAACTATCTTGGTGCGCTGCGCAACTGGGTGTCGGGGCAACATGAGAACGACGTCTTCCACGGCATCGTCGACTTGCACGCGCTGACCGTCACCGAAACCCCTGGCGTGCTCGGCGACCAGACGCTCTCACTTGCGGCAATGCTGTTTGCCGTCGGCCTCGATCCCGATGTGGCCACCGTGTTCGTGCAGAGCCATCTCCCCCAGCATTCGCAGATGGCGTGGATCATGGAATGCACCGTGTCGTACGGCGAGCTGAGTCGCATGACGCAGTTCAAGGACAAGGCCGCCAAGCGCGAGGCCGATTTCGTGTCGGCGGGATTGTTCACGTATCCGGCGTTGCAAGCCGCCGACATCCTGCTCTACGATGCCAACGAGGTGCCCGTCGGTGACGACCAACGACAGCACATCGAGATCACGCGTGACATCGCGATTCGCTTCAATCATCGTTTCGGCGACACCTTCGTGTTGCCCAAAGCCGTCACCCCCAAGGCCGGAGCCCGCGTGATGGATTTGCAAAACCCGGAGAACAAGATGTCAAAGTCAGCCAGCGGCGATGCGGGCATCGTTTACATGCTCGACGAGCCTGCCGCCATCGAACGCAAGTTCAAGCGGGCGGTCACCGATAGCGACAGTGTGGTTGCCTACGACCGCGAGAAGAAACCCGGTGTGGCCAACCTGCTCGAGATTCTGGCGACGGCCACCGATTCGTCGCCGAGTGCTGTGGCGACTAAGTACTCGCAATACGGCCCGCTCAAGAGCGATGCCGGTGCGGCGGTCATCGCGATGCTGGCGCCGATTCGCTCGCGCTATCAGGAGCTGATGAACGACCGTAGCGAACTTGCCCGGTTGATTCGTCGTGGCGACGATCGCGCCGAAGCAGTGGCCGCGGCAACCTTGGCCCGCGCGCATGCCGCCATCGGCGTCTTGCCGCGTTGATGCCCTAGATCTCGTCGGCTCGCTGCAGCGCGGTGAGCAACGATACGTCACCCTCGCCGCGCAGCAATTGCAGCGTGACGGTGTCGCTGCCCGCCGCAGTCAGTAACTCGACACCCAGTCGCTCGTGATCGTGATAGCGCTGAAACCGCACCCCGCGTGCGCCAACGACGGTCGCCACGACCCGAGCGACGGTTCCCAACCCGGATTCCACCTTGCCAATGTCGTGTAGTAGCGCTGCTCGCCGCGCCTCGACTGGGGCTTCAGGGGCGAAGTCAGCGAAGCGGTACAACACCGTCAGTGCGTGTCGTTGATCCGCCGTGCCGAAGCGATCAAAGAGGTTCTGTTCGCTTGGCAGCAGAATTCGACGAATCTTCTCGCGTTCGGCGGAAGTCAACGGCGCAGCAGTGACCGCACCAATGAACCGCTTCGTCAGATGCCACGCTTTCATCGTCGCATCGCCCGCGGATGAGATTCGCGGTACACGCTCACGAGCAACTCATCATCAACTTTCGTATACACCTGTGTCGTGCTCACCGACGCGTGTCCGAGCAGTTCCTGCACGATGCGCAAGTCTGCACCGTGCACGAGCATGTGGGTGGCACACGAATGGCGCAACGTGTGCGGCGAAACATCTTCTTTGATGCCGGCCAAGTTGGCGTACTTCTTTACGATGTGGAACGCCGCCTGGCGCGTCAGCCGAGTGCCACGTACCCCGAGGAACACCGCATCCGCGTAATCGCGCGACTTCCATCGTTTCGGCACGAGCATGCCACGACCACCTTCTTCGAACCACTCCGCCAGCGCACGGTGCGCACTCCGACCAAAGGGCACGATGCGCTCCTTGCTGCCCTTACCGAAGAGACGGACGAGCGAATCGTCCATGTCCAGATCGGCCAACGAGAGTCCGCAGACCTCCGAGATACGCGCCCCCGTGGCGTACAGAAACTCGACTAGTGCCCGATCTCGGCGGGCAAACGAGTCATCCCCCGTGATGGCAGCAATCAGCCGTACGACATCGTCTTCACGCAACGGTTTCGGCAGACCACTCGGCACCTTCACTCCGTCGACGAGAGCCGCCGGGTCGTCGGCCCGCTCACCTTCGATCGCCAGATACTTGTGCAACATTCGCACCGCGGCGAATTGGCGGGCAATCGAGCGCGCGGCTTTGCCGTGCTTGCGGAGCTGCGCAACGAACGCCTCGACATCGGCGCTGCCCGCGGTCATTGACGTCTTGCCGCGCATCGCCAACCACTCCTCAT
>VGBY01000096.1 GCA_016870295.1 Actinomycetota bacterium | reverse complement strand
GGGGCGATACTGCTCGTGCCGCTGCTCACGCTGGGTGACATGACGATTGCGCAGGCCGCACCGCTCGGGTTGGTGAGTGTGATCGCCGGCTCCGTTGCGGCGGGACGTGCACAAGTAAGGGACGGCGCGGTCAACCACCGCTTCGCCGTCGTGACCGAGCTCGGGGCATCGTCGGGTGCGATCGGCGGAGTGCTGTTGGCTGGCGCGATTTCCGAGCGTGCACTCACGTGGGTGCTGGCGGCGCTCGCGGTGGTGGCTGCTGCAGGGGGCGCGATTCGCAAGGGGGTTCGTTGGAAACCTGATGCGTCGCTTGGTGCGGACTCCGTGGGGGAACAATTCGGAACGCTTGCCGGTGTATATCGACTCAACGATCAGCCCGTGCCATATCGGCCGTCGCGAATGCCCCTCGGTGTGGCGCTCATGGCAGTGGCGGGCGTCGTGACCGGTGTGGCTGGTGTCGGCGGCGGATTCTTGAAGACCCCGCTGTCGAGCGAAGTGATGCGGTTGCCGGCGAAAGTTGCGGCCGCGACCAGCACCTTCACCATCGGGTTGACGGCTTCGACGGCATTGTTGCTGATGGCACTCGACGGCCGCGTCGTTGCGTCGGACGCCGCACTTGTCGTACTGGGATCCGTTGCGGGAGGCACGATTGGCTCCAAGTTGCAGCGCTATTTGTCGCCGCCAGTCGTACGACGAGTCACATCGTTGCTGCTCGTAGTCATCGCACTCGTGATGGTGTTGCGCGCATGACCCTTGCCCGATGGAACTCGACGGCGATTGTGCTCGCATGTCTGGCGGCGATCGTCGGAGTCGTCGTTCGCGGAGACATCGGTATCGCATTCGATGTCGCAGCGTTGCTGCTGCTCGGAACGCTGCCCATGTTGCGGGTCGTTGTGCTTGCGGTGTCGTGGGCACGTGCCGGCGACCGGCGGTATGCGTTCGCGGCGTCTGCGGTGCTGGCGGTGATGATGATCGGCACCGTGTTCGTGTCGGTCTGGCGCTAGGCGAGTAGCGTCTCTCGGAATGTCAAAGCAGATCATCGTCGTCTCGGGGAGCTTGCGTAAAGCCTCGTTCACCACGGCGCTGTGCAAGGCAATCGTCGACGGCACGTCCGGTGATGCAGCGACCGGCGCAAGCGGTGCCAGCGACACCTCATTCGTGTTGCGCGACTATGTGCGGGTACTCCCGCACTACGACGGTGACCTTGACACCGACACTCCGCCACAGGTAGTGGCCGAGATGCGTGCCGAACTTGCTGCTTCGCATGCCGTGCTGATCGGCACGCCAGAGTACAACTACAACATTCCGGGTGGCTTGAAGAACTTCATCGATTGGGCGTCGCGACCGTTTGCCAAGCACTCACTCATCGGCCGGCGCATGGGTGTGTTCGGTTGCTCGCCCGGCGACCGCGGTGGAAAGGCGTCGGTGGACTATCTGCGCAACATGATCCCGCTGTTTGGAGCAACGCTCGTTGGGCCGGAGCTATTGCTGGCGAAGATCAATACGAAGATTGCGGCAGATGGCGCAGTCGATTCGTCAGTGCTCGAGCCGCTGCTGGCGCTCGCGCGTGAACTCGGCGCGTAATCCCGCCCGCGAACTTGCGGCGTAATGTTGCCCGCGAACTCGCCGTCGAACGCGCTACGACAGGTTGGTGCTGATCAGGCGTAGGAACTCGCTACGAGTCGGCTCGTGCTCGAACGCACCGCAAAATGCTGAAGTCGTCGTCGTCGAGTTCTGCTTTTCCACGCCACGCATCATCATGCACAGGTGCTTGGCTTCGATCACCACAGCGACACCGAGTGGGCTCAGCGCTTCTTGGAATGCGTCGCGAATCTGGGTGGTGAGACGCTCTTGCACTTGTAGGCGCCGTGCGCAGATGTCGACCACTCGCGCCACCTTCGACAAGCCGGTGATGTAGCCGTTCGGAATGTACGCGACATGCGCCTTGCCGTAGAAGGGGATCATGTGGTGCTCGCAGAGGCTGTACATCTCCACATCCTTCACGATCACCATTTCTTGCACCTTCTCGGTGAAGATGGCGCCACGAATCACCTCGACGGGGTCGTGGCCTTGACCCTGGGTGAGAAACTGCATCGCCTTGGCGACACGCTCGGGCGTCTTCAACAAACCCTCGCGACTGGGGTCTTCGCCGATGAGTGCCAGAACGTCCTTGTATGCGGCAGCGAGATCCTTCGTGGTCGCGTCGTCGTAACTCTCGACTTTCTTGTAGGCCATGCTGGTGCTCCTTAGGAGTTATGAATGACGATGTCGGCAGGGAACTGCACGATGTTGCGCGGCGTCTCTGCGAGAATCACATGCACATCGAGATGCGCAGGGATGTGCGGGCGTAGCAGCCCGTGAATGACGACAGCGATGTTCTCCGCGGTCGGGTTGATGGTGGCGAACTCGGGCACATCAAGATTGAGGAACTTGTGGTCGAGATAGTCGGTCACGTGCCGCTTCGCAATCGACGACAGTTCGCCGAGATCCATCACGTAACCGATTTTCGGGTCGACCGGTCCGCTCACCCGAATGGTGAGTTCGTAGTTGTGGCCATGCCCGTTCGGATTGTTGCACTTACCGTAAATGCGGCTGTTCTCTGCATCGCTGAACGCCGGGTTGTGGATACGGTGCGCGGCATTGAAGTGTTCGTGGCGGTACACCGCCACGCGCGGGCTGCTCGACGAGGCGCTCATCGCGGTGGCAAGGCTACGAGACGATTTCTACGCCGCCACCTGGGTGCTCGATCACCCAACGACGCAGCGACGCAACGGCGGCAGGGGCGGGCATCGCCAGCACCCATCCGGCACGGTCGTCGCGTTTGCCCTCCGCGATTTCAAGAATCACTTTCGCGACATCCCCGGACTGTAGGGCGGAGGCAAGACCGTCGACTGGTGGAATGCTGTCGGGCATCAGCGCGCGATGCAGTGGGGTGTCAACCACCCCCGGTGCCACGGTAAACGCCCGAATGCCAAACGGTTCACCCTCGGCGTTGGCCACCACGGTGAGCAGGTGCAACGCCGACTTCGATGACGCATAAGCAAAGAAGCCGGGGAACGGGTCGAGTTGGGCGAGCGACGACACGTTGATGATTCGTGCGTCGCCGTGTCGTTGCATGGTCGGCCAGAGGGCATGAATCGCGGCGGCAGGTGCAACCACATTGAGTTCGTGCATCGCGCGGAACTCGTCCGGCGTCGTTGCTTCGATCGGTATTGCCTTCGCCGTGCCCGCGTTGTTCACCAGCACGTCGACGCGGCCGTGGTCGTCGGCAATCTGGCGGAGGACGGCAGAGAACACCGCGGTGTCGGTGATGTCGCACGGCCGCGGCTCAAAGGCGTTGCCGAGCGCGCGGGCGAGCGCCGTGAGTTTGTCGGTGTCGCGTGCAAGCCCGACTACTGAGTGCCCAGACTTTATGAACAACTTGGCTATTGCGGCACCGATGCCCGTCGACGCACCCGTGACGATGGCAATCACGCTTTCACACTATTCTTCGTGGTGCGATTGTGGTCGCGCACTCGCGACGGCATTCGCAGCACAGCAAGGAGCAACTCATGGCCGTGAACCAGGAACAACTCGAACGCATGCGAACCGGCAAGGGTTTCATCGCGGCCCTTGATCAAAGCGGCGGGAGCACCCCGAAAGCGCTCAAACTGTATGGCATCGACGAGTCGGAGTACTCGGGCGAGGCGCAGATGTTCGACCTCATGCATGCGATGCGCACGCGGATGATCAAGAGCAGGGCCTTCAACGGCGACCGCGTGCTCGGCGCAATCTTGTTCGAAGGCACGATGGATCGCGACATCGACGGTCTCGGGAGTGCGCAGTTCCTCTGGGCCATGAAGCGCGTGGTGCCCTTCCTGAAAGTTGACAAGGGTCTCGCTGACGAGGGCAACGGTGTGCAGGTGATGAAGCCGATGCCCGACCTCGGCGCCTTGCTGCAACGTGGTGTGGCCAAAGGAATCTTCGGCACGAAGATGCGGTCAGTGATCAAACTGGCGAACCAAGCCGGGATTGATGCAGTGGTCAAACAGCAATTCGAGGTTGGGCGACAGATCATCTCCCACGGTCTCGTGCCGATCATCGAACCAGAAGTCGACATCAAGAGCCCGGAGAAGCCTGCAGCCGAAGCGTTGTTGCGCGCGGCGATTCTGGCGGAGTTGGCCAAGCAGCCGGCGTCGCAACCGGTGATGTTGAAACTCACGATTCCGACGACGGC
>VGBY01000095.1 GCA_016870295.1 Actinomycetota bacterium | reverse complement strand
TCAGCCCGACCGCGCTTGAAATCATCCAAGGCCCGCTCGCGCTGGGCCTGGCTGCGGTTGCCGTGAATCACCGCGCATCGTGAACCCTGCGCCGTGAGTTGTCGTGCCACACGGTCAGAACCGTGCTTGGTGCGACAGAACAAGATGATCTGCCCAAACTCGCGTTGCAGCGTCGCAGTGCGCGCCAGTCGCCAATCCTTGGCAATCACCTCGAAGATGTGTTCGATGTCGGGTTCGGCCTCGGGCGTGGATGCATCATGCCTGACGGGTTGACGCTGGTAGCGCTCAACGAGTTGTGACACCGCGCCGTCGAGCGTTGCCGAGAACAGCAGCACCTGACGCTGCGCCGGGAGACGATCGAGGATCTTCTTGACCGCCGGCAAGAATCCCATGTCGGCCATGCGGTCGGCCTCGTCCAACACGGCGATTTGTACACCACGCAGGTCGATGTCGCGGCGGTTGAGCAGATCCTCGAGACGACCGGGCGTCGCCACCACGATGGATGCACTGCCCACCTGCCGCACCTGCGGACCGTACCCTGCGCCGCCGAACACCGCCGTCGTGCGCAACGAACGCGCGGCATCGAGGAGGTCGATTTCTTTACGCACTTGTTGGGCCAACTCGCGCGTCGGCACCAAGACCAACCCGGTCGGTTGTGCCGGCCTGGCGCGCTTCAGTCGCGACACCAAGACGAGCCCGAAGGCGATGGTCTTGCCCGAGCCGGTCGGTGCCTTGCCGCACACGTCTTTGCCCGCCAAACCATCGGGGATGGTCAGTGTTTGGATGTCGGTCGGTGTCGTGATGCCCCGGCGCGCCATCGCTGCCACCAACGGGGCGGCAATGCCGAGCGAGCCGAACCCGGGCGAATCCACGATTGGCGAACTGGATTGGTTCAGAGAACTACTGCAATCAGATGACCGTCACAACCCGAGCACACGCTCGACGTAACCGTTGACGAAACGCCGCTCGGGGTCGAGGCGCTCGCGCAATGCCGTGAAGTCGGCGAAGTGCTGGTACTGCGAGCGAAGCGTTTCAGCACCTTGAAAGTGTATCTTTCCCCAGTGCGGTCGACCGTTCATTGGTGCAACGATCGACTCAACATGACGGAAGTATTCCTCGTACGGCATCCCTTTGTACATGTGCACTGCGATATATGCCGATTCGCGACCCTGTGAAGTCGAAAGCGGCACGTCGTCTGCCGCCGTCACGCGCACCTCAACGGGGAAACTGATGCGCAACTTCTCGCGCTCGACCATCTCGACGATGGCCGAGAGCGCCTCCGGCAGACGATGACGCGGGATTGAATACTCCATCTCGTGGAATCTCACCAGTCGACGCGTGGCGAACACCTCGTGACTCTCCTCGGTAAACCCCTGGCGGCCCGAAGACGGCAGCGCAGTCGCCAGACGCGGTATCAAACTCGGTACCGCGCGCCCGACTGCGCATACCACGCCGAAGGCGTAGTTCTCGAGCACGGTTTTGCTCAGCCACTTTGCCCGCGGTGACCGCGGAGACGCTGGTTCTTGCGTGCGAGTGTTGTGCTTGGTGAGCGCCCACTTGGTATGCGGAACCCAGTAGAACTCGAAGTGATCGGCAGATTCGATGATCTCGTCGAAGTTGTCCAGCACGTCGTGCAACCGTCGCGGTTCTTCGATCGCGCGCAGGCGGAACGCCGGAACGATCCGCATATCCACGTGGGTGAGGATGCCGAGCGCACCGAGACCGACGCGACCGAGTCGCCAGACATCGGCATTCTCTCGCGCGTTGCACTCGATGAGGTCACCGTTAGCGGTGACGAGCCCGAAGCCAGCAACCTGCCCGGCCAACCCGGTGTAGCGCAGGCCGGTGCCATGGGTGGAAGTCGAGATCGAGCCCGCGACGGTTTGGGCGGTGATGTCACCCATGTTGGCGAGTGCGTAACCCGCCGCCGCCAGATGTTGGTTCAGGTCGTGCAACACCATGCCCGCCGGTACACGGGCAATCATTCGATCGCTGTCGATGCCGACGCCGTCACCAAAATCGTGTGGCAGAAGCAAGATGTCGTTGCTCGGCACGATCGGGGTGAAACTGTGGCCGCTGCCCGCCATGCGCACCCGCTGACCGGGCGCGGCACGTTTGATGGTGAGTTGCAGTTCGTCGACGCTCCGTGGCGTAGAGATGGTGGTTGGAGCAACGGTGACGCTGCCCGCCCAGTTTCGCCAGCGCGCCATCAACGAGCCCCTGACATCAAGCGGTTCAGCCGCGCGGTTGGCGGCGGTCGGCAAAGAACTCCCGCACCAACGGCTCGAAGTGCTCGAGTGGTGCACTGCGGTAGTCGGCATCGAACGCCGGCGAGTCGTACTTGGCGCAGAACTCCTCGGTGTGGTCGTAATACGGCGATTCTTTGAAGGCGTCCCGCGAATTGCGGTCGAGTCCGATGTGATGCCAGAAGTAATAACCCTGGAAGATGCCGTGCTGGGCGACCATGAAATGGTTCGCTTCACTGGCGAACGGCTTGACCATGGTCGATGCGATGTACGGATGGTTGAACGGCGCGAGGGTATCGCCGATGTCGTGCAACAACGCGCACACGACGTATTCGGCGTCGCGACCGTCGCGCTCGGCCCGCGTCGCCGTTTGCAGCGAGTGCTCGAGACGACTCACCGGGAAGCCACCATGGTCGCTCCCCAAGAGGCGCAGCAGGTGCAACGCATTGTCGGCGACCATGTTCTGCGTGTGGCCGATTTGCCCCATGATGAGTGCCCAATCTTCGCGGGTGGATTCTTCGAACGAGCGGAAATGGGCCCGCGGCTGCGCATCTCGTTGCATCGTCATCGTTTGTCCACCTTACGGCTCGGTATGCAGCCAGATGGTATCGGCGTCCGACCGCGGGCTGAGCCGCGAAGCGCACACGACGACCTTGTCGCCCCGCTTCACGAGGGCCTGCTCGCGAGCGGCGGTGAGCCCGGCGCCAATCGACACTTCGACATCGGCATCGCGCGGTGAAACTACGGGGTGCACTCCCCACGCCAAGCGCAGTTTGCGCGCTGTTGACTCGGTTGGCGTGGCAGCGATGATGAGTGAACCAGGTCGACAGGCCGACAGCAGGCGGGCTGAGTAACCGGTGTAGGTGAGCGACAACAACGCGTCCGCACCGATGCGCCGTGCCAGCGAACTTGCCGCCGCCGTGACTGCGGCGGTCTCTGGGTTGGCATCGGCAAAGATCACCGGCAACGTGACATCGCGTTCGGCAGCCTCGCAGATGGCACTCATCACCTCGACTGCGCGCACCGGATTCGCACCGACCGCAGTTTCGCCGGAGAGCATCACGGCGTCGAACCCGTCGCGAACCGCCCCGGTGACATCGGCAACCTCCGCTCGAGTGGCTCGCGACGACGATGTCATTGACTCGAGCATTTCGGTGGCGCACACCGAGATCACGCCGTTGCGCAGAGCCGTGCGCGCAATGCGATGCTGCGCGGCCGGTACCACCTGGAATGGCAACTCCACCCCCAGGTCGCCGCGTGCTGCCATCACGCCATCGCTCACCCGACAGATGTCTTCGATCCGCTCGAGTGCCTGTGGGCGTTCAATCTTGGCGATGATATGGGCGGTCGGGCCAAGTATCGAGCGCACTTCCTCGACGTCACTCGGGCGTTGCACGAAGGACACCGCCACGAATTCCACGTTGGTGCGCTTGGCCACCTCGAGGTCGGCGCGGTCCTTGGCCGAGAGCACGCTGCCTTTCACGTCGGTGTCGGGCAGGTTCACCCCTTTGTTCTTGCGCAACTCTCCCCCGCGCACCACCCGCACGGTGATGGCGTCCTTCGCGACGGAGACGATTGAGCCCTCAAGACGCCCGTCGTCCAGGAGCACGCGCTGACCCGGCTCCAACTGCGCCGTGCTGTTGTCGGCTGCATCCGGCAGACCCAGTTGGCTGAAGGCGAAGGTTACTTCGGTGCCGTCGACGAGCGTCTGTGCCTCGCCCGCATACCGCAACTTCGGGCCTTGTATGTCGACGAGAATCGCAGCCTGCGGGCGCACGGTGCGGATGAGGTCGATGCGCTCGGCCAACACGGCGGTGGTGACGTGCGAGCAATTGATCCGCAATACGTCGGCACCGGCGTCGACGAGCCCACCGAGGATCTGCGTGTCGATCGATGCAGGACCGACGGTCGCGATGATTTTCGTCTGGCGCATCGGTTCTATTCTCGCCGTCTTTTGGTGTCGAAGGGGGGACTTGAACCCCCACGCCCTTTCGAGCGCCAGCCCCTCAAGCTGGTGCGTCTGCCAATTTCGCCACTTCGACGTGGTGTGAGACCATCAAACTATCGCCCGATTGGGCACCGCT
>VGBY01000094.1 GCA_016870295.1 Actinomycetota bacterium | reverse complement strand
GCCAGCAAGTCGCCCGCCAAAACATCCGATCGCTCTACCGAGGAGGTTGCACCATGAACCCAACCGACATGAAAGAAGCCATTCGCATGATTGCGGCCGATCGCGGTATCTCCGTCGACGCGCTGCTGCAGGTGCTCGTTGAAGCGCTGGCGACCGCGTACAAGAAGCGTCCGCGTTCGGCGGAAGAAGTCATCGTGGGTCTCAACCCCGAGACGATGGACATCACCTTCACCGCCTACGACGTCGATGCCGACGGCAACTGGGTGAACGAACGCGACGACACACCGAGCCGCGACGAACTCGGTCGCATCGCGGCGGCCACGTTCCGCACCGTGCTCAGCCAGCGCATCCGCGAAGTGGAGTATCAGGGCAAGTACGACCAGTTCAAGAACAAAGAAGGCGAGATCGTCGCCGGTCGCATTCGCCTCATGCCCGATCGTGGCGCCGAGCGCAAGTACCTCATCATCGACATGAGCGGTGGCGAAGGCATCATGCCGCTCTCCGAGCAGGTCACCAACGAGTTGCGCGGTTCCAGCGATGGCACGTTCAAGGTGTTCATCGTTGAAGTGCGGCAAGACGACCGTGGTACGCAGGTCGTGGTCAGCCGCAGCCACCCGGGTCTCGTCTTCAAGCTCTTCCAGATGGAAGTGCCCGAGATCGTCAACGGCCAGGTGAGCATCATGGCGATTGCCCGCGAGCCGGGGCAGCGCTGCAAGATTGCGGTCGCCTCCAACGACCCGCGCATCGACCCGATCGGCGCCTGCGTCGGTGGTCGTGGCGACCGTGTCAAGCGCGTGGTCACCGAACTGCGCGGCGAGAAGATCGACATCGTCACCTTCAACGAGGACAAGCGTTCGATGATCATCAACGCGATGTCTCCGGCGAAGGTCACTGATGTGGTGATCAGCGAAGACGGCACGCAGGCCGATGTCATCGTGCCCGACTTCCAGTTGTCGCTCGCCATCGGTCGCGCCGGCATCAACGCCAAACTCGCCGCCCAACTCTGCGGTCTGCGTCTCGACGTGA
The DNA here is from genome assembly GCA_016870295.1 of Actinomycetota bacterium. GTDB lineage: Bacteria > Actinomycetota > Acidimicrobiia > Acidimicrobiales > Ilumatobacteraceae > F1-60-MAGs027. The sequence goes on along the minus strand of VGBY01000094.1, from coordinate 3,330 downwards.
AGAGCGAGAGCGAGGCCGCCGGTCTCACCGTCGAAAACACCAACGCACCGGTTGCTGAGGGCCCCACCGCTTGAGCAAGAACGTCCGCGTATCGACGCTCGCCAAAGAGCTCGGGATGTCCTCGAAAGAGGTTGTCGATCTCTGTAACTCGATCGGCATCGGCGCGTCGTCGGCATCGTCGAGCATGGTCGATGCGCAGGCCGACCGCGTGCGCCGTCACGCCGAAGAAAAGGGTTTGAAGCGCGAGCCCGCCGCGGAGAAGCCGAAGAAGGCCAAGAAGCCTGCGGCAAAGAGCGAAGCCGAAGGCACCGAAGCACCCGAAGCAAAGAAGGCATCTAAGCCCCGCGCCAAGACGGCGACGGCTCCCGTCGAGGAGTCGACCGCACCTGCAGTTACAACTACGGCCGCACCCGTTGCCACGCCCGCACCGACGTCAACGCCCGCACCATCAGCACCATCAACCGCCGCACCCGTTGCGCCAGCCGCCGCCTCGCAACCTGCATCGTCGCAACCGACCGCAACCCAACCCACGTCGCCCACGCCACCGGCTGCACCTGGTGGCTCGCGTGTCGTGTCGTCGCGTCCGGGCGCCAGTGTCACGAGTCGCCCGACCACACCGCGTCCGCCGACACCGGGTGCCCGACCAAGTACTGCTCCTGGTACACCCGTACCTCCTCCCGGTACCGCACCTTCGGGACCGCGCGTCGTGCCCGCGGGTGGCCGCACGATTCCGCCGCCGCCCGGTGGAAACCGAGTTCCGCCGCCGCCAACGCGTCGACCTGGTGGTGACGCACCTCGTGGACCGCGACCTGGTGGCGCGCCACGGTCGAACCCCACGGGTCGGATGGGACGCTTCTCGTCGTCCAGCCTCGGCCGCTCCGCACCGCGCCCGGGTGGTGCAGGCCCGCGTCCGGGTGCGCCAGGCGCACGCCCCGCAGGCGGTCGCGGTTCGGGTCTCGGTCGGCAGATTGGCGGACCACAGGGCCGCGGGCCTGGAGCACGCGGTGGCGGTCAACGGCGCGGCACCCGCAAGAAGACGCGCGAGCAACGCCGCAAAGACATGGAGCAGCTGCAGGCGCTGCAACCCACGCAGTATGTGCCGAGCTCGGCACCGGTGCCCGCTGGCCCGATCGTCGTCGAGCGTGCGTCGTCGGCCCAGGACTTCGCCCCGAAGTTGAATCGCGGCGCCGCCGACGTGGTGCGCTTCCTCCTCGAGCAGGGCGAGATGGTCACCGCGACGATGTCGCTCGCCGACGAACAGATGGAGCTCTTCGCGCTCGAGGTCGGCGCGGAACTCATCCTCGTCGACCCGGGTCAGCAAGAAGAGATGGAACTGCAGGCGCTCTTCGACGACTCCGACGACTCCGACGAGGCCCAACAAGCGCCGCGTCCGCCGATCGTCACCATCATGGGCCACGTCGACCACGGCAAAACGACGCTGCTCGACAAGATCCGCTCGGCCAACGTGGTCGCCGGTGAAGCGGGCGGCATCACGCAGCACATCGGTGCCTATCAGGTGACGAAGAACGACAAGCTCATCACGTTCATCGACACGCCTGGTCACGCTGCGTTCAGCAAGATGCGCGCCCGCGGTGCGGGTGTCACCGACATCGTGGTGCTCGTCGTCGCTGCCGACGACGGTGTGATGCCCCAGACGGTTGAGGCGATCAGCCATGCCCGCGCTGCCGAAGTGCCGATCATTGTTGCCGTCAACAAGATCGACAAAGAAAACGCCGACGTGCAGCGCACACTGTCGGCCATCGCCGAGCAAGAACTCATCCCCGAAGCGTGGGGCGGCGACACGATCGTCGTCGAGATGTCCGCCCAGCAAGGTCTCGGCATCGACGAGTTGCTCGAGCAGTTGCTGGTCGTCGCCGAAGTTGAAGAACTCACCGCCAACCCGAGTGGTCGCGCGAAGGGCTATGTGCTCGAAGCGCGCCTCGATGTCGGCCGTGGCCCGGTGGCGACCGTGCTCGTCGACAAGGGCACGCTCAAGGTTGGCGACCCGATGGTGGCCGGCGCTGCGTGGGGTCGCGTGCGCGCCATCCTCAACGACCGAGGCGAGCAGATCAAAGAAGCCGGCCCATCGTCGCCGGTGCAGGTGCTCGGTTTGTCGGCGGTGCCGCAGGCCGGTGACGAGTTCCGCACCGCTCAGGATGATCGCACGGCCCGCACAGTTGCCGATTCGCGTGCCCAGCGCCTGCGTCTGCTTGCCCAGCGAGGCGATGCGCGCGCGCAGAAGGGCGTGAAGTTGGAAGACATCTTCACCCAGATTCAGGCCGGCGAAACCGCCACCCTCAATTTGTTGATCAAGGCCGATGTGCACGGTTCGCTCGAAGCCGTTACCGAAAGCCTGCGCAAGTTGGAGCGCGACGACGTGAAGGCCGCGTTCGTGCACCGCGGTGTGGGTTCCATCACCGAGAACGACATCACACTCGCTGCGGCGACCAACGCCACCATCATCGGCTTCAATGTGCGCCCCGACCGCAAGGTGCGCGATCTTGCCGAGGCCGAGCAGGTCGAGATCCGCACCTACGAAGTGATCTACAAGTTGATCGAAGACATCGAGAAGGCCATGAAGGGTCTGCTCGCGCCGGAGTTCGAGGAAGTGGTCACCGGCGAAGCCGAGGTGCGCGAATTGTTCCGCGCGCCGAAGGTTGGCGCCGTCGCCGGCTGCTTCGTGCGCTCGGGTGTAATTACGCGCGGTTCGAAGGTGCGCTTCTTGCGCGACGGCACGATCATCTGGAAGGGTGCGATCAACACCCTGCGCCGTTTCAAGGACGACGTCAAAGAAGTGCGCGAGGGCTTCGAGTGCGGTATCTCGCTCACCGACTTCCAAGACCTGAAGCAAGGCGACGTCATCGAAACCTACGACCTGCGCGAGATCGAGCGGGAGTAACCTTCGCCTGTGGCCGATCTGCAGTTCTTCTTTGATCCGGTGTGCCCGTGGGCGTACATCACGTCGCGTTGGGTTACCGAGGTTCAGCAGCAGCGCAACTACGACGTGTCATGGAAGTTCATCTCGCTGTTCATGATCAACGACGAGCGCGGATACGGCGAAGGCAAGCAGGCTTGGCGCGACGGACACTTCGCCGGCTTGCAGGCGCTGCGTGTCGCGAGTGCTGCTCGCACATCGGCCGGCAACGACGCAGTTGCCGCGGTGTACACCGCGCTCGGCAAGGCGATTCACGCCGACAAACGACGTCCTGAATCTTCGGGCGGCATGCACAACCTCTTGCGCGAAGTGCTGACCGAAGCCGGCCTCAACCCGGATTGGGCCAAGAGTGCCGACGATGAATTGCACGACGAAGTAATCCGCTACGAGACGAA
>VGBY01000093.1 GCA_016870295.1 Actinomycetota bacterium | reverse complement strand
TCGATCAACTGATCGACACCATCCCGAGCGGCCCGATCATGGCGAAGGTTCCCAAGATCATCAAGGTGCCCGAGGGCGAGGCATGGGTGTCGACGGAGAATCCACTCGGGGAGATGGGCTACTACGTAGTATCTCGCGGCGAACTCGGGCCGTTCCGCGTGAAGATTCGTTCGGCGAGCTTCAACAACATCTCCGTTGCGCCGTGGGCGTTGCGCGGCGTGTACGTGCCCGACATCGTCACGATTCTCGCGTCGCTCTACTTCATCCTCGGGGACATTGACCGGTGAGCAACACGATGATCGGGTTGTCGTCACTCGCTGGTGAATTGCTTGCCGTTGAGGTTCCGTATTGGGGTCAATCGTTGCTGCGCGTGCTCGGCGGCACGGTCGCCGTGCTGTTGCCGGCGGGCACCATCGTTTACGTCTTTTTGTTCAAGATGATGTCGTTCATGCAGAGTCGCCTCGGCCCGATGGAAGCCGGTCCGTACGGTTCACTGCAATTGGTCGCCGAAGTCGGCAAGTGGTTGCAGAAAGAAGACATCATCCCTGAGCGCGCCGATTCGCGCATCTTCAAGATGGCGCCGATCGTGGTGCTCGTCAGTACGTTCCTGCTCGTTGCCGTGGTGCCGTTCGGGCCCGATGCGTGGTTCACCAACTTTGAGGCCGGCCTCTTCTATGCGCTTGCGGTGTCGTCACTTTCGGTGCTCGGCATCTTGATGGCCGGCTGGGCGAGTGCCAACAAGTATTCGCTGCTCGGCGGTCTGCGCGCCGCGGGTCAGTTGATCGCCTACGAGTTGCCGATGGTGCTTGCCGTCATCGGTGTGATCATCCAAGCCGAAACGATGAACCTGCAGCAGATCGTGGTCGCGCAAAATGCAGGGTCGATCTTCGGGTTCGACGGTCTTGGTAATCCGTACATCATCACGCAGTTCGTCGGCTTCCTCGTCTTCATGATCGCGATCCAGGCGGAACTCACCCAGGCGCCGTTCGACATGCCGATCGCCGAGAGCGAACTCGTGTCGGGTTACATGACCGAATATTCGGGCTTCCGCTTCCTCATCTTCTTCATTGGTGAGTTCGCCACCGCCGGTGTCTTTTCGTTGATCGCCTCGGTGCTCTTCCTCGGTGGATGGGGCGTGCCCTTTGCATGGTTTGGCTGGACCGACATCGACTCGGTGGCGAACTGGATGAACATCGCGGGCCCCGTCATCATGATCACCAAGATGATGCTCGTCGCCTTCATCATCATGTGGGTACGCTTCAGCTACCCGCGATTCCGCGAAGACCAACTACAGAAGTTTGCGTGGAAGGTGCTCATCCCCGTGTCGCTCGCGAACATTGCGGTGACCTCGATCTTCAAGGTGGTGATGTAGATGGCAAAAGTTCCCGGTCTGGTGAAGGGTCTCGGTGTCACGCTCGGCACGCTGTTTGAGACCGTCACCAAAGGTGCCAACACGGTGCAGTACCCGCACGAAAAGGAGTCGCCACCAACCCGCGCCCGCGGCGTAATCGCATTGCACGAGGGCAACTGCACCTCCTGCATGTTGTGCGCGCGGTCGTGCCCCGACTGGTGCATCTATATAGAAGGACACAAGGAACTCGCCCCGCCCCGCCGCGAGGGTGGCAAGCCGCGGCAGGTGAACAAACTCGACCGCTTCGACATCGACTACGCGTTGTGCATGTACTGCGGCATCTGCGTGGAAGTGTGCCCGTTCGATGCGCTGTTCTGGAGCCCGGAGTACGAGTACTCCGAGCCCCGCATCGCCGACCTGTTGCACGACAAGGCGAAGCTCAGTGAGTGGATGGAGACCGTCCCCGAGGCCCCCGAACTCGAAGCTGGCGCAGACAAGAAGAAGAAATAGATGATGTCCGTAGCCGCCGTGTTCTCCGCCGACTTGCTCGTCGCCCAGAACATCGGCTTTGCAGTCGTCGCCCTCTTGATGATCGTCGCTGCGCTGCGTGTGGTCACCACCAAAAACGTGGTGCATGCGGCGCTGTGGTTGGTGACGGTGCTGGCCGGCGCGGCGGCGCAATACGTGTTGCTTGCCGCCGAGTTCGTCGCCGTCACGCAGGTGCTCGTGTACATCGGTGCAGTGATGGTGCTGTTTCTCTTCGGCACGATGCTCACCCGGGCGCGCATCGGCGCTGAGCGCGACTTGAACAACCCGTACTGGCGATTGGGGATACCCGTCGCCGGGTTGCTCTTTGCCGCAATGGCGATCGCGCTCGTTTCGTCGTTCGGCGATGAGCAACTACCGAGCGATGCGCGAGTCGTTCCGATCGCCGACATCTCCGACCAGATCTTCGGACCGTATCTGTTGCCGTTCTGGGCACTGTCGTTCGTGTTACTGGCGGCGATCATCGGGGCCATCGTGTTGGCTCGCAAGGACTAGCGCATGCTGACGAGCCAGTTCCTGCTGCTTGGCGCAATCCTGTTCTGCATCGGCGTCTATGGCGTCATCGCTCGTAAGAACGCCGTGTTGGTGCTGATGTCGATCGAACTCATCCTCAACTCGGTGAACATCAACCTGTTGGCATTCGCCTTGCGCAACGGTTCGGCCGACGGCCACACGTTCGCGCTCTACATCATCGCCGTGGCTGCCGCCGAGGTTGGTGTTGGTCTCGCGATGGTGTTGCTCATCTACCGCAACCGCCGCAGCATCGGTCTCGACGAACTCAGTGAGATGCGGGGCTAGTCATGTTCGCGGCATCCGAGACCCTCGCGCCGTTGTCTGGCGGCTGGTTCCTCGACAACGCGTGGCTTGCGCCCGTGGTGCCCACCATCGGGTTCGCACTCATCGTGCTGTTCGGCAAACGCCTGCCGAAGAAGGGCAGCGAGATCGGCGTGTTGTCGCTGCTCGCGAGTCTCGTCGTGGCGAGCGGTGCCGCGTGGCAGTGGATTCAGCGCGTCAACTCGGCAGCAGAAGAGCAGTTCGTTGCGCCGGTCGTTCGCACATGGTCGTGGTGGCAGGCCGGCGGCGTGGAGTTCACCATCGGCCAGCACGTGGACGGGCTCACCGTGACGGTGCTCTTCGTCGTGGCGTTCATCTCCACACTCGTGCAGATCTATTCGCTGGAGTACCTGCGCGGCGACCGTCGGTATACGCACTTCTTTGCCGCACTCACGCTGTTCTCCGCCGGCATGTTGGCGATGGTGGTCGCCGAGGACATGATCCTCTTCCTCTTGGGTTGGGAAATCATGGGCCTTTGCTCGTTCATGCTGATTGGCCACTGGTGGGAAGACGGCGCCAACAGTCGCGCCGCGTTGAAGGCCTTCTTCACCGTGCGCACCGGCGACATGGGTTTGCTCGTCGGCATCGCCATTCTGTTCTTCGCCGCCAACGAGTGGACCACCGAGAACCTCGGGCTCTCCGGTTTCTCGATTCGCGGCATCTCTGCGTGGGCACTTTCTGGCGATCCGAACTCAACGGTGATTCTCATGGCGGCGATTGCGCTCTTCATCGCCTGTATCGGCAAGAGCGGTCAGTTTCCGTTGCACACCTGGCTTCCCGACGCGATGGCCGGCCCGACCCCGGTCAGTTCACTGTTGCATTCCTCGACGATGGTGGTCGCCGGCGTGTTTCTCGTGGCGCGGCTGTATCCGGTGTTCTTCGCCGGGCTCGACATTCTCGGCCCATCGTCAAACGTGATCATGGTGATTGCTGCGATCACCATCGTGATTGCCGCCGCGTTGGCCTTCGTACAGACCGACATCAAGCGCGTGTTGGCCTACAGCACCGTGAGCCAGCTCGGCTACATGATGCTCGGTCTCGGTGCTGGTGCATGGCTGCCGGCCGTCTTCCACATTTTTACGCATGCGTTCTTCAAGGCGTGCCTGTTCTTGTGCGCGGGGTCGATCAGCCACAGTGCGTCGCATCATTCGTTCGACATGAAGAAGGACATGGGCGGATTACGCAAGCACATGCCGATCACGTTCGCGGCGTGGATCGTGTCGACACTGGCGCTGTGTGGAGTGTTCCCGTTCTCCGGGTTCTTTTCCAAGGATGAGATCATCGACAACGTCGGCGGTAACGGATACACGTTCTTCATGATCGTGGGGCTTGCGGGCGCATTCCTCACCGCGGCGTACATGACGCGGGCCACCTACCTCACGTTCTTCGGGGAACCGCGCGGTGCGGCGGCAGGTGAGCACGATGCACATGAGAGTGACGCACACGACGACGCACATGCGCATGACGCCCATGCGAGTGACTCGCACGATGCGCACGACGCCCATTCCGAACATGCCGGCCCGCACGAGTCCGGTGTGCTCATCACCGCGCCGATTGCCATCCTCGCGGTGCTCGCCATCTTCGCGGGTCTCTTCAATGCCACACCGTTCGGTGAGTCGTGGGAGTACATGAAGAAGTGGGTCGAACCACGTGCTGCTGTCGTAGCCGAAGCACATGCCGGCGGGCCGG
>VGBY01000092.1 GCA_016870295.1 Actinomycetota bacterium | reverse complement strand
TTGTTTGCGGCTCAACACGTTTGAAATACGCCCGCAAACCGCTGGTGGTTTGTGCAACGGCAAAGTCGTTGATCGGGCCACCACCGGTGGTGGTGAGCCGTTCTGATGTGCACACTCCGGCATCGGTGCAGAGACTCACCTCGGTACCCGACGGGCCATCGCTGCGCCACACGCGGTCGCCTCCGGCAACTTTCTCCACATGGGGCGATACACCGTTCATGCCGAGGGAAACCGAGTCATCAATCAACTCCCACTCCACGACCGCAGATGAAGGTTGGGCAGTGGTAACCGCCATCAACCCGGCAACACACGCAATACGAGACACTCGACGAAACATTGACACCACCTCGGTTACGAGACTACAAATCGGGTCGAAGTATCGGGTCGAACCGTTCCCGCAGACCATCGCCCAGCAGGTTAAAACCCAGCACGGTAACGCTGATGAAGAGGGCAGGCCACAACGTGAGCAAGGGGTGAACGAGCAGATACTGCTGGGTGGACGCAAGCATTCGTCCCCATGACGGGGTCGGCGGTGTGGTGCCCAGGCCGAGATAACTGAGCGTCGATTCGGCGACCAGCGCCAGTGACGCCGCACCGGTTGCCTGCACGATGAGTGAAGGAAAGAGATTTCGCAGAACATGGCGTCGCACGATGAGCCATTTGTTGGCGCCGCAATAGACGGCGGCAGTGATGAACGGCAGCTTCATGATGTCGTCGGCATCGCGTCGTGTAACGATGGCGACCGAAGCACCTGCCGCAATGGCGACGGTGAAGATCGTTGTGGCAGTGGAAGGGCCGCGTGCCGCAACAATGAGCAATGCGAGCAGTAGGGCAGGGAAGGCCACAAACACGGTGGCGAGGGCAGCGACTGCGTCGCCAATCGTGCGTCGGGCGGTCGCAGCCACTATGCCTGTCGCAGCTCCGATCAGCATCGCTAACCCGGCAGCCAGCAAAGCCGCAAAGAGCGATGTTTGCGCGCCGCTCCAGATCACGCTGACAACGTCGCGACCCAGCTGATCAGTACCGAAGATGTGTTGTGTCGATGGCGAGCCAAACTTGCGTGTTGCATCGATGGTGAGCGGGTCGTACGGCGTCCAGAACGTGCCACTGATGCCGAGCATCGTCATGGTTGCGGTGATCGTTGCGCCGGCGGTGAGCACTGGTGACTTCATCACTTCAGTCTCCGCGGGTCGAGACGATCATTGACGAAGTCCACGATCAAGCGAACGAGAAAAACCCCGAACACCACCGCGAGCAAGGTCGACTGCACCTTCAGCACGTCGCGGTTGGCGATGTCACGAACCAACATCGAACCCAGACCAGGTAGCGCAAACACACTCTCCACCACCACCGCCGTGGTCAGGAGCGCCGACACCTGAAGTGCGGTGATGGTGAGCACGGGTGATAGCACCAATCGTCGGGCGGTGTCGATTGCTTGATCGGTGGTTCGACCTGCAGCGCGGGCGGTGCGAAATGCATCCGACGCCAAAAAGTCGAGTGACTGCGAACGAGCGAAGCGAACGAGCATCGCACACTGGGTGAGTGCGAGCGTCACGACCGGCAGCAGCAGCGAGCGCAACGCAGCAGTGGGCTCTCGCCAACCGCGCACTGGGAACCCGCCAGCCGGCAGCAACTGCCACTGCACTGCGAACACTGCGATAAGACAAACACCCACAACGAACGTGGGGATTGCCAGACCAAGTTGCGATAGTGCGGTGGCCACGAGGCCACTCACGGACTTGCGTCGCAACGCAATGCGGCGCCCCAACCATGTTGAGACGATGACTGCGATCAAGGACGAGACCATGATGAGTGGCAGAGTGACATCGAGTCGGGCCACGATCTCCCCGCGAACTGGTCGACCGTCAACGAGCGAAGTTCCGAGATCGCCCCGCATGGCATCGAACAACCATGTGAAGTACTGCTCCGGGAGCGACCGGTCAAGACCGTATTCCGTGCGCAGTTGGGCGAGCGCCTCAGGAGTTGCGTCGATGCCGAGTCGAGCAGTCGCGATGTCGCCCGGCAACACACGCAGCACTGCAAACACGAACACCGTCGACAGCAGGATTCCGGCAAGTGCAGTAACCAGCCGGCGACCGACGCCGCTCATGTCAAGGTTGTATCAGACGCGTTCAACGCGCGCGACGTAGTACGAGTCGCCGACGGAGTTCTTGACCACGCCGGCAATCTCGCGCTTGGCCACCTGCAGGTTGGGGATGAGCCACAACCAATCGCTCGCCGACTGCTCGGACAGCAAGCGCGCCGCCGAACGCAGTGCCGAGACACGGTCATCTTGCGTGGCGGCGTTGCTCGCAGCCGCAATCAGGTCGCGGTACTCGGCATTATCGAAGCGGAAGTAATACTCCGGGTTGGCATAGATCGCCATGTCGTTGCGTTCGATATGACAAACGATGGTGAGGTCGTAGTCGGCCTTGGTGAACACGCGATCGAGCCATTCTTCCCAGGTCACCGGCGTGATGGAGACCTGCAGTCCTACATCAGCGAGTGCCGCAGCGATGAACTCACTGGAGTTCGTCGCGTAGTTGATTGGCGGCACATCGAGTTTGACCTCGGTACCAACGAGTCCGGCGCCAGCAATTGCATCGCGAGCCGCGTTGACATTGAACGGTGCAACATCGGTGAGGTCTTCAAACCATGGGTCAGTTGGCGGTACGAAACTGCCAATCTCCGTGCCGTAGCCACCCCATGCGGCATCGATCAGCGACCGCTTGTCGAGTGCTTGGCGCACGGCTTTGCGCACGCTTACGTCGTTGAACGGCGCGCGCGAGTTGTTCATTCCGAGTGTGACCTCGCAGTTGGTGGAGCCGCTCAGCACCTTGAGATCTTCGCGTGCCTTGAAGACTTCGAGATTCTCCGGTGACTGCACCGTGGTCATTACGTCGATGTCACCGGCGAGCATCGCGTTGCTGAGAGCCGTCGCGTCGGCAAAGTATCGGAAGATCACCGTCTTTGTGTCGGCGCGGCGACCCCAATAATCGTCGAAGCGTTCGAGAGTGATGCTGTTGCCCTTGTCCCATTTGGCAAAGACAAACGGCCCAGTACCGATGGCTGTGCTCGCGAAGTCGGTGGTGTCCTTCTTGAAAATCACACCACCACGTTGCGTGAGGTTGTACAGCAGGTCGTTGTCGCGCTCGATGAGCGTGAGTGTGACGACATCGTCGTTGGCGGCAATCGACGAGACTTTTGCGAACTGTGCAACTTGCGTTGGCAAGACGGCGGTCGTTGCATCATCCAACACCCGGTTGAGGCTCCACACCACATCCTCTGCGGACAGCACACTGCCGTCGTGGAAGCGCGCGTCACGCAATGTGAACGTGTAGCTGAGCCCGTCGTCGCTGACTGAATACTGCTCGGCGAGCGCGGCAACGATCGCACCATTTTCGTCAACGCGCACGAGCCCCTCGTACACGTTGTCGAGCAATACCTGGGGAATCGATTGCCCGGCGGTGCCACTGATGTCGAGACTCGTCGGCTCGAGCGTGAAACCCAGCGTGATGCTGTCGCGCCTAGAGTCGTTGACGGCATCGTCGGCGCTACCAGCGCCGCAGCCAGCCCCGATGAGCACAGCACATAGCCCAGCCACCAGCATTCGCTTCATCTCAACTAAGCCTACGAAGCCATCTTGGCGAGCACTTACGCTATGAGAAGGTTTTTCATGCCTAATTCCCCAGATGATCGCGACCAGTTGATTGCGGACTTACTAGAGGAGGCGCATGGGCTGCGCATGAAGTTGGAGGACTTCAGTCTGTACACCGAGTCGAAAGTCGCTGAGTTTGTGCTGGCACGAAAGTCGCTTACCGAAGAACGCGACTCTGCTCAGCACCACCTTCAGTTGGCCCAGCACGATGTGCAGGTGTTTCGTCTTCGCCAAGACCAGATGCAACAACAGTTGATCGAACTCAGTCAGAAGTTGCGCGTGATTGAAGCTCGCACAGAAAGACTTATCAAACAACGAGATGCTGCACGGGCGCGGGTGCAGGCACTCGAAGCATCACGTGCAGTTCGGATCGCTACACGTCTGCGAAAGTTGCTACGGCGAGGCTGAACTCGCAGTTTCTGTCTCAGCCACCAATCTGCTGATTCAAGAATTCAATGATCCGTGAGGTCCATACGGGTTGCCAGTCGTGCGTCCATGTGGCATCAGTGGCAAGCCGAATCAATGACCCGTTCGGGCACGAGCCAGCCGGCCCTCCGGTAGCCAGCTCATCAACCCTGCACGAGTTAGCTGCTGCGAATCGTGTGAACGAGTCGCGAGTCGAGGGAAAGATGATGCCTGCTGTTTCGCCACCGGCCAGCGGTACGACCGAATCGAGGTCGCCATGCAGATGGATCGCACTCACTGCTCGTCCGGGCTGACATGTTTCAATCATCAGCGCTCCGGCGGCAACACCAATCGCGGTCACGCGAGTCGACAACTCGCAGGCGAGGCGATACGCCATCATCCCGCCATTCGAATGGCCGACAACCCAAACTCGCGACTCGTCGACGTCGTACTGTGCGGTGAG
>VGBY01000091.1 GCA_016870295.1 Actinomycetota bacterium | reverse complement strand
CCGCGACGCACCGTCTCGACTTCTGGCAGTTCAGGCATGGCGCGTCACCGCAAAGCGCACGAAGCTGCTCAGTTGCCGTGCGCGCGCAACGACTCGATTGCCTCGGCCGCGGCCTGTTGTTCGGCGGCTTTCTTCGTGCGCCCGCTCCCCGACCCGCGACGACGACCGGCGACCAGTACTTCGGCAAAGAATGTTTTGTCGTGGTCGGGGCCTTCGTCTTCGAGCACATAGTTGGGCGTGCCCAACCCGAGGTCGGCGGTGAGTTCTTGCAGTTGCGTCTTGGGGTCAAGCATCTTCAGCCCGGGCACGGCGCCGGCGATCTCGGGCGCAAGCAGTCGCAGCGACAGTTGATACGCAGTGGCAAGGCCGGCATCGAGATGTACGGCGCCAATCACCGCTTCGAACGCGTTGGCAAGAATCGACGTCTTGTCGGAGCCTCCGCTCGTCGTCTCACCACGACCGAGTCGCACGAAGTTACCGAGACCAAGACGTCGCGCAGCGACTGCCAGAGTTTGGGCGTTCACCACGCTCTTGCGTAAGTCGGTGAGCACACCTTCGTCGAAGTCGGCGTGTCGGCGGTACATCTCGTCGGCGAGCACGAGGCCGATGACGGCGTCGCCGAGAAACTCGAGTCGTTCGTTCGATGGCTCGTCTTCGTGCTCGGCGGAATACGAAGAGTGCGTCAGCGCCAATCTGAGCAGTGAGAAGTCATGGAACTGATGACCGACCACGTCCGCGCACTCGCGCATCGTCGAATCGTTCATCGCGTGCCCCAGTCACCGCCGAAGTTCACGCTGCGCCGCTCACCGCCACGGCTGCGCGGATTTTGTCCACGATGTCGCCCTGCACCATGTCGCGGGCCACTTTGATGCCGTTCACCATCGCCCGCGCGCTCGATGACCCGTGCGAGATGATGCACACACCGTTGAGGCCGAGCAACATTGCGCCACCCGTGGTGTCGGGGTCGAATTGCGAATACAGATCGAGGAACGCCGGCATCAGTGCGTCGGCATGTTCTTTGTACTGCGGTGCGCCAATCGCCGTGAAAAGCGACTTTACGACGGTCTTCAACGCACCCTCTAGCGACTTCAACGCCACGTTGCCGGTGAATCCGTCGGTGACGACGACATCAACTTCGGTGGTCATGATGTCGCGACCTTCGACGTTGCCGATGAAGTTGATTCCCTTATGCGACGAGAGCAGTTCGTATGCCTCTTTGCGCAACGTGTCGCCCTTGCCCGGCTCTTCGCCGATCGACAAGAGCCCCACCTTCGGTGAGGCGATGCCGTAACGGGCGCTGGAAAAGACCGAGCCCATCGTGGCGAACTGCGCAAGCCAGGCGACTTCAACTTCTGCATTCGCGCCGGCATCCAACAAGATCGTCGGCGTGGAGCTGGGCACCGGAATCGGCGTGGCGATTGCCGGACGCTTCACACCGTCGATGCGACCCATGCGCAGAAGCGCCGACGCCATCGTGGCGCCCGTGTTGCCGGCGGAAATCATTGCGCTCGCTTTGCCGTCGCGCACTGCCTCGGCGCTGCGCACGAGCGTGGAGTCTTTCTTCTTCTTCACCGAACTGGCAGGGTCTTCATCCATGCCGATGACTTCGGTGGCCACCAGTAGTTCAAGGTCGCCGCGGTCGGCCAGGTCAGCGGGGCCGACGAGCAAGACGGGGATTCCTTCTGCGGCGGCTTGCTTCGCACCGGCGACGATTTCAGCCGGGGCTTTGTCGCCACCCATGGCATCGACTGCGATCGGTTTCATGACGCGAAACCCACACTAAATGCCGAGCGAACTCGGGGCGAAACGAGACAAAGATGTCGAAGAGCCGAGCGCAGTTCAGTTGACTGCGTAGGCGACGCGACCCTTGTACCAACCGCAGTTGGGGCACACGACATGCGGCTTCTTCACGGTGCCGCAGCGCGGGCAGGTGCTCTGGGCCGGGGTGTGCAGCTTCATGTTGATCGAGGCTTTGCTGCGTCCGCGGGCTTTGGAGCGCTTTTTCTTTGGAATTGCCATTTCGTCACTCTACCGCGTCGTCGAGTTTGCCACGCAGGACGTCGAGCGCCGCCCAGCGTTCGTCGCGGGTCTCGGTGACGCACGCGCACTTCGTCGTCGCACGATCGGCCCCGCACTGCGGGCACAAACCTGGGCAGTCGGCGCGACACAACGGCGCCTCAGGCACGGCGAGCAACACTGCTTCGCGCACGGGCAACGTGAAGTCAATTTGATCACCGACGATCGGCTCGGTCTCGCTCAAGGCGTCTCCTGCCGTGTCGCCGTGATGGTGCACCGCCGCGGTGACCCCGCGTGAAAACGCCTCATCGAGTTCAGCGATCACCGCGCCATCCACCGGTCGCAGGCAGCGTCGGCACATCGATCGCCACGCCACCTGCGCCGAGCCGTGCGCGACGATACCAGTGGACGAACTCTCGAGTTCGATGTCAACTGCGACATCGGCTGCATCGTCGAGACGCGAGTCGCCGAAGTCGAAATCGGCCGCCTTCACCACGACCGAGACTTCCTTCTGCGACCCCGGTCGACGCAGCAGGTCGAGCACGTTCACGACGAGCGTGGAAGCCATGTCATGCGACCGTTCGGTGTGTGGCCGGGCGACTCATCGCGGCGCGAGTCAGTTGCCGTCGCGGGTGCGGTCAGCCTCTTGGTCGAAGAATTCGCCCGACATGTCCGGTGCGTCTTGGGTCATCTGGTCATTGGCTTGCTGCACACCCGTTATCGACAAGCGATCACGGCCGTGCTTGATCGTCTTCATGAGCCGATCAATGAGAATCTCGACGCTGCCCAGACGGCGATCCAAAAAGTCTTCCGTCTCGCTCTTCAGGCGACGCGCAGTGGACTCGGCTTCGTCGATGATTTGGCGAGCCCGGGCCTCCGAGGCACGCACCACTTCGGTGCGTTGCACCATGCGCTCGGCTTGCGTGCGGGCTGCTTCGATGATTTCATCTGATTCGCGCTGCGAGCGGTTGAGGAAGTTTTCCTTTTCCTTCAGGAGGAACCGGGCTTCCTTCACTTCCGCAGGCAGGCAGGCGATGGCGTCTTCGAGCAGCGCCACAACTTCTTCGCGATCGATACGAGGCGTGCTGGAGAGCGGCACGTTCGGCGCCTTGGAGATCAACTCGATGAGATCAAGGAGGATCTCCTCGGCGTCACCCATCTGCACGTCGGGCAGTTCTTCCGTTGGGAGTTCGTCGTTGTCGCTCATGATGTGGCCTCGAAGTGTCAGCGGCGAGCGCGGCTCGCCAGTGCTTTGGCGACAGGTGCTGGCACCATCGCCGAAGCATCTCCACCGTAGTGCGCGATCTCGCGCACGAAGCGACTACTGATGTAAGCGTGCTCGGGTAGCGCAAAGAGCACCATCGTGCGCACGCCCGACACGGTGTAGTTGGTGTGCGCCATTTGCGACTCGACGTCGAAGTCGGTCGCGCTGCGCAGGCTCTTCACGATGCACGTGGCACCGGTTTTCTTGGCAGCATCGATCGCCAACCCGGCGTGTGCCTCGACCGTCACGCCGGCGAGGTGCGCGGTGGAATCCTTGGCCAGTTGCACACGTTCTTCAATCGAGAACATCCCCGCCGACTTCTCGGGGTTGTGCATCACCGCAATGACGACGCGACCAAACACGCTGGCAGCCTGCGCGGCAACGTCGAGGTGCCCGAGGTGGAACGGGTCGAAACTGCCCGGATACAGCACGGTTTGCTGCGCGGCCATCAACTTCTACGGTACCCGTCGGCGTGTGGTTACTTCACCCGTCGAAGAAACGTCACATGGGTTCGTCCGTAGCGCTTTTCGCGCAGCACTTCCCACCCGGCGGGGGCGGGCACCGGCGCAGCAGCCTCGGCCACCACCAAGTTGCACGGCACCGCAGCGAGAAACTCAGGCCAGTTGGCGAAGTCGTACGGCGGATCAGCGAGCACCAACGTGGCGTCTTTGCACTGCCCTACCTGCGTTACTGCATCGCCGCGCACGACGGTGCTGGTGTCGACGAGCCCGAGTGACCGCAGATTTTCGCGCAGCACATCGAGCGCCATCTTGTCGCGCTCGATGAACGTGACATGACCCGCACCGCGCGACAACGCTTCGATACCGAGTGCCCCGGTGCCGGCAAAACAGTCGATGATGCGCGCTCCGGTGAGGTCGTAGTGGCTCCCCAAACTGTTGAAGATCGCCTCACGCGCCATGTCGGTCGTCGGCCGCGTGGTGTTGCCTTCGGGTGATTCGATGCGACGCCCACGCAGTGTTCCGGCAACCACTCGCATGGGCTCAACGCTATTGCGGTCGATGGCGTACACTGCCGACTCGCGGGTGGTTGACTTAGTCGGTGAGCGACGAGTCGTTCGTTGATGACCACGATGGTCACCCATCGCACGTCGAGCCCCCGGACACCACCATCATCTGCGTCGACTGTGGTGGCACCGCGCATCTCATCACCGCGGCGCGCGAAGACAACCAGTGGTACGTCGGCGACGTTGTTGCTTACCGATGCGGCGATTGTCGCGACCGATGGGACATC
>VGBY01000090.1 GCA_016870295.1 Actinomycetota bacterium | reverse complement strand
CGCCGCGCGACCACGTGCGACGTTTGGCGGTCGCCAAGTGTCTGCACGTCGCTGCGCGACACCCAACCGATGCGGTCGTGCTCGGTGCCGACACGACCGTCGATGTCGACGGCGAAATCTTCGGCACTCCGCGCGACGTCAACGAAGCCCGAGCCATGCTGCGACGCTTGTCGGGTCGCACACACCTCGTGCACACCGCCGTGTGCGTGACGCGCGGAGTGCTTGGTGGAACCACGCCGGCCGATCGCGACTCCGCTGCGCCGACCGATCCCCCTCACGATGTGGCGCTCGACACCGCCGCCGTCGCGATGCTTCCGATCGACGCCGACGCACTCGAGCGTTACCTCGCCACGGGGGAGTCGCTCGACAAGGCGGGGGCCTACGCGGTGCAGGGAGAAGCCGCCAAGTTCGTGCGCGAGGTGATCGGGCACGTAACGACTGTGGTGGGTTTGCCGGCGTGGCTCGTCGAGCAACTGCTGGGGCCCTGCGGGTTGTTGCCCAGCCAGCCTCACCCCTAGCATTAGCACTCGCCTTGGGAGAGTGCTAACGGCCTCCCTGGGGTGAAAACCAGCCCGTCTCCCGACCGGGAGACCCGCACGAAAAGGAAGAAACATGAACCTGAAGCCACTCGATGACCGAGTCGTGGTCAAGCCCTCGGAGGCCGAGCAGACCACCGCCTCGGGTCTCGTCATCCCCGACACTGCCAAGGAAAAGCCGCAGCAGGGCACCGTGCTCGCCGTCGGCCCCGGCCGCTGGAGCGACTCCGAAGGCAAGTACTTCGCGCTCGATATCAAGGTCGGCGACACCGTGCTGTACAGCAAGTACGGCGGCACCGAAGTCACCCACAAGGGCGACGATCTGCTCATCCTCACCAGCCGCGACGTGCTCGCGATCGTTTCGAAGTAACCACACAAAGGAAGAACCACAAATATGGCAAAGTTGCTCAAATTCGACGAAGAAGCGCGCCGCGCGCTGGAAGCCGGCGTCAACAAACTCGCCGACGCAGTGAAAGTGACGCTCGGACCCAAGGGCCGCAATGTCGTGCTCGACAAGAAGTTCGGCGCGCCGACCATCACCAACGACGGTGTGTCTATTGCGAAGGAAGTCGAGCTCGAAGATCCGTTCGAGAACATGGGTGCCCAGTTGGTGAAGGAAGTCGCCACCAAGACGAACGACGTCGCTGGTGACGGCACCACCACCGCAACCGTGCTTGCCCAAGCCATGGTCAGCCACGGCATGCGCAACGTCGCGGCCGGCGCCAACCCGATGGGTCTGAAGCGCGGCATCGAGAAGGCCGTTGCTGCGGCCGTCGAGTCGCTCAAGTCGCAGTCGAAGGAAGTCGACGACAAGGGTGATATCGCCAACGTCGCGACCATCTCGGCCGCCGATGCCGCAATCGGCAAGGTCATCGCCGACGCGATCGACAAGGTCGGCAAGGACGGCGTCGTGACGGTCGAAGAGTCGAACACCTTCGGCATCGAACTCGAGTTCACCGAAGGTATGCAGTTCGACAAGGGTTACCTGTCGCCGTACTTCGTGACCGACCAAGATCGCCAGGAAGCCGTGCTCGAAGAGCCGTACATCCTCTTCCACTCGGCCAAGATCTCGACTGTTCAGTCGATGCTGCCCCTGCTCGAAGGTGTGATGAAGACCGGCAAGCCGCTCTTGATCGTCGCCGAAGACGTGGAAGGTGAGGCACTCGCCACGCTCGTGGTCAACAAGATCCGCGGCACGTTCAACTCGACCGCCGTCAAGGCGCCGGGCTTCGGCGATCGTCGCAAGGCGATGCTGCAGGACATGGCGATCCTCACCGGTGGCCAGGTCATCAGCGAGGAAGTGGGCTTGAAGTTGGAGAACGCCGGCCTCGACCTCTTGGGTCGTGCCAAGCGCGTCATCATCGACAAGGACAACACCACCATCGTCGACGGTCACGGCGACAAGGCTGAAGTCAACGGTCGCATCAACCAGATCAAGACCGAAATCGACAACACCGATAGCGACTGGGATCGCGAGAAGCTGCAAGAGCGTCTCGCCAAACTCGCTGGCGGCGTTGCCGTCATCAAGGTCGGCGCAGCCACCGAAGTGGAGCTCAAGGAAAAGAAGCACCGCATCGAGGACGCCGTCTCGGCGACTCGGGCGGCGATCGAGGAAGGCGTGGTCGCCGGCGGCGGCACCGCTCTCGTGCGCGCACGACCCGCGGTGTTGAAGGTTGTCGAGTCGCTCACCGGCGACGAGGCCACCGGCGCCCGCAGCGTCTATGACTCGCTCACTTCACCGGCCCGTCACATCGCCGACAACGCCGGCATGGAAGGCGCAGTCGCGGTGCAGCAAGTGGAAGCCGCCAAGGGCAACACGGGTCTCAACGCCGCAACCGGCGAGATGACCGACCTCGTGAAGGCCGGCATCATCGACCCGGCGAAGGTCACGCGCGCAGCGCTGCAGAACGCAGCGTCGATCGCGGCCCTCGTCATCACCACCGAGTGTCTCGTGGCCGACAAGCCCGAGAAGGCTGGTGCGGCACCGGCGGGCGGCGGAATGCCCGGCGGCGGCATGGGGATGATGTAACGCCGACTACAACTCGCTCATCGCGCGCAACTGCGGGTGCAACTCCTGGTGCGTCGCTGCTAAGCGTGCTGCGGGCCGCGTAGGAGTTTGCCCGGCAGTTCGCCGGTGAACTCGTCGTGGTCGACGGTTTGCACTCCCGCGCAGAACGTGGCCACATAACCGCTCGCGCGCTGGGCGAGACGACGTCCCTGTGCGGGTAGGTCGTGCACGACGCGCGGCACCTCGAAAGACAAACGGTCAAAGTCGATGATGTTCACATCGGCGCGCATTCCCGGTGCGATCACGCCACGGTCGAGCAGTCCGTGCAACTCGGCGGTTTTGCGTGTTTGGCGAGCGACAACCTGCTCGAGGGGGAGTCGCGGGCCGCGAGCGCGATCGCGCACCCAGTGGGTGAGCAGGAAGGTGGGCATGCCACCGTCGCAAATCACGCCGCAATGCGCACCGGCATCGCTCAAGCCGTTGCGGGTGAGTGGGTGCTGCAGCAATTCGTGCGTCATTGAGAGGTCGCCGTAGGCGTAGTTGAGGAACGGACGGTAGATCATTCCTTGCCCGTCGTTGCTCAACAACTGATCAATCATGATCGCATGCGGTGATGCGCCGGTGCGCTGCGCGATTCCCGCGATTGATTCGTCGAACGTTGGTTCGTAGTTGATGTTGCCCCCGGTGATCGGGAACATGATGTGGAAGTTGTCGCCGACGAACTGCTCGTAGAAGCGGTGTGCCGGACGCTCGACGAGCAGTCGCGCATACCGCTCGGCCTCGCGCAGCGCAGCGACACGGGCGCCGAACGGCAGTGCCGCGACTTCGTTGTATGCCGAGTGCATCATGAGCGGGTTCACCGTGCCCTGCAGGCACATGATCAAGCCGATACTGCGCCCCGCGACCTGGGCTTCGATGTTCATGCCGTCGCGTTGCGCGGCTTCCATCAACGACAGGGTCTCGCGCCAGAGTTCGGGTTCGTCGGCCGGCTGGTTCAAGTTGATGCTGAAGCGAACGCCCGTCTTGCCGGCGACATCGCGCATCCACTGCCATTCGCTGTCGGGTCGTCGCCAATGCTCCGCCGCCATCTGGAAGATGCCATGACCGGCACGGGCGACGGCTTCAGCGATGCCGAGCAGTTCGTCGGGTTGGGCGCTGGTGCCGGGAACGTACTCACCGTTCTTGCTCTTGTGCAGCGCGGTGCGCGAGGTGGAGAACCCGAGTGCGCCGGCACGCAACGCCTCGTGGGTGATGCGCGCCATCTGGGCAATGTCGTCGGCGTTGGCATCTTCGTTGTTGGCACCGCGATCACCCATCACGAACGCGCGCAATGCACCGTGGCCAATCTGGGTGCCGAGGTCCATCACCCGCGGCTTGCGCTCGAGCGCGTCAAGATACTCCGGAAACGACGTCCACTCCCACTCGATGCCTTCCACCATCGCCGAGCCAGGGATGTCTTCGACACCTTCCATCAATTCGATGAGCCATTCGTGGCGCTCGGGTGCAGCCGGTGCGAAACCGACACCGCAGTTGCCCATGACCGCAGTGGTCACGCCGTGCCACCCGCTCGGCGTAAGAAACGGATCCCATGTTGCCTGTGCGTCGTAGTGCGTGTGCACATCCACCCAACCGGGTGTCACGAGCATGCCGTCAGCATCGATGACGCGCGAACCGTTGCAGTGCGCACTGCCTGATGTACCCACCTCGGTGATGATGCCGTCTTCAAACGTGATATCGGCGTGACGTTCGGGCGAGCCCGTGCCGTCCACGAGCCGAGCATTGGTGATGACGGTGCGGCGTGAGTTCATCGGTCTGCGTTCAACTCCTGCAGCACGATGTTATGCAACGAATCGTTGCTCGTTACGAGTGAGTCAGATCGCCAATCGGCCGCGCCGTGGCGGTTCGACCAGGCCCCACCTGCTTCGGTGACGATGGTGGTGATTGCCGCGATGTCGTAGGGTCCGAGCCCGATGGCATCGATGGCGAAGTCGA
>VGBY01000089.1 GCA_016870295.1 Actinomycetota bacterium | reverse complement strand
ACCCGAGCCGCCACCGCCACCGCCACCGCCACCCGAGCCGCCGCCACCGCCGCCGCCACCGCCGCCACCGCCACCCGATGGCACCGTGGTCGTCGTGGATGACGTCGTGGATGTGGTTGAAGTAGTCGACGTCGTTGAAGTAGTCGTCGTGGTCGGCGCGTCGTCATCGGCATTCGGCACTGGTGTGAGCAGTGAGTACACCAAACGGTTCAGCGAACCAGTGCCCGGGTTTGTCACAGCGTTTCGCGTGGCGGACGATGCAATCGCCGACGCGACTTGCGCAGGCGTCAACGCCGAGTTCTGCGACAGCGCCAACGCTGCAACACCAGCCACATGCGGAGCCGCCATCGACGTTCCCGAGCGTGTGCGTGTCGCGCTGTCTGACGAATGGTCTGCCGACACGATGCTCGAACCCGGCGCAAACACATCAAGGCACGAACCGAAGTTGGAGAACGACGAGCGGTCATCGGTTGACGTCGTTGAGCCAACGGTAATCGCACTCGGCTCGCCTGCTGGCGAAACGGTGCAAGCACTCACGTTGGAGTTACCCGCGGCGACGACGAACGTGACCCCATCGGCCACCCCGCGCGAAACAGCAAGATCGAGGGCTGCCGAGCGCGGACCACCGAGGCTCAAGTTCGCCACCGCCGGCACACCTGCTTGATGGTGCGTGATGATCCAGTCGATGCCGGCGATGATGTCGGACGTGCTGCCTGAACCGCTGCAGTTCATCACCCGCACCGGCACGATGAGCGCGGCAGGTGCGACGCCGTAGTTGGTGCCGGCGATCGTGCCCGCCACGTGGGTGCCATGACCATGGCAGTCTTCAGTGCCGTTGCCGTCGCTGATGGTCGCGAACCCGGCGGCGACCCGACCCGACAACTCACCATGCGTCGATCGCACGCCGGTGTCAACCACGTAGGCCGTCACACCGGCACCGGATTGCGTGCGCGTATAACGACTGTCGAGCGGCAACGCACGCTGGTCTACGCGATCAAGACCCCATGACAACGGCGCCACTCCATCGGTGGAGTCGTTACGCGGCGTGACGGCATCCGAAGCGGCCGACGAGTCGCTGGTGCCCGCGCTGTTTGTCGCCGTGACCGTGAAGGTGTAGGCGGTGCCATTGGTGAGGCCCGACACCGCACAGGTCAAGGCGCCAGCCGTTGCGCATGTTCTTCCACCTGGCGAAGCAGTAGCGGTATACGCAGTGATTGCTGCCCCACCGTTGTTTTCTGGCGCAGTCCAATAGACGGTTGCCAGGCCGTTGCCAGCAACTGCTCGCACGCTGCGCGGCACGCTTGGTTTCAAGGTCGGTGGAGCCTCGGTGAAGCGCCAGTTGAGAACGACCGAACCCTTCTTCCCGCCATAACCGTCGACAGCAAAGAAATATGTGGTGCCGACCACGGGCACCACTTCGACACGGCTCCAGTTGCCGCCGCCCGCATCGTCGTTGGTGATCACGGTGGTGAGCGCATTGACCGCAGACCCGGTGTACACGCCGAGCAACGTGTCGAAGTCGCTGCCCATCGTGTCGATCACGACGGTGCCGGCACGACCGAGCGTGAAGGAATACCACAGCGATGCCGAGGCGCCATATCCACCGTGCGTCGGCTCACCGGTCTCGCGAGTTGCCGAACGTGTCGAGCTCGTCAAGCGCACCGACGTGCCAGTCGCGCAGTCGACACCGCAGGCAATTGGTGTCGCACCACTGAATGCATCGTTGGTGAGTGGTGCGAGCGGCGTAACGGCGCTCGATGACGCCGACGGCAAACCTGTGCCGGCAGAGTTCACCGCACTCACGCGGAAGATGTGGGACACGCCTGCGGTCAACCCGCGCAGTGACGCCAACGTCGCGGTACTGGTGCCGTCGGCGAACGTGGTCCAGGTCGAACCGGAGTTGGTCGAAAAGTCGATGACGTAGTCGGTGATCGGTGCGCCGTTGTCGTTGGCGGGCTCCTCCCAATCCAGTTCGACGATCGCCGGTGTCGCTGTGCCCACCACATTCAGCGGCTGGCCGGGCGCCTGTGGGGTGAGCGGTGTCATCGGGTCGGTGGTTTCCGACGGCGTGCTGACACCGACCGAGTTGTACGCCTTGATGCGGAAGATATGTGCGACGCCGTCGGTGAGATCGGTGACGGTGCGCGCCATGTATTGGCATGTGCAGCCGATCACGCCGGTGTCTTGTGGCCACGTGGTCCATGACGATCCGTTGTCGGTGGAGTAATCGATGGTGTACCCGCGCAGCGACACCCCACCGTCGGAGGTCGGGCGTTCCCAGCGCAGGGAGATACGTCGAGGAC
Source organism: Actinomycetota bacterium (assembly GCA_016870295.1). Classification (GTDB taxonomy): domain Bacteria; phylum Actinomycetota; class Acidimicrobiia; order Acidimicrobiales; family Ilumatobacteraceae; genus F1-60-MAGs027. Next base: position 2,248 of record VGBY01000089.1, on the reverse strand, counting down.
CGGCACTCACCGCCCGCACGTCTTCAGGCTCGCTCGGCACACCGGGGGCCCGCGCCGTAGTCGCCGTCGACGGCTCGGAGTTACCGGCCGAGTTCGTGGCCCGCACACGGAAGCGATAGTCGCGACCCGACACGAGGTCGTACACCGTGGTGAACCAGATGCCACCGGCGCGACCACCCGTGCCGGTGACAAGCGACGTGAACCATGTGGTGCCACCGTCACCTGATTGCTCGACGACGTAGCCAGTGATGAAGCCGCCACCGTCGATGGTGGGGATTCGCCATTCGAGCGAGATCGACGTTGCCATAACCGCAGTGATTGTGAGGTCGCGTGGCGCACTCGGCACGTTCACCTGCCAAGGCACTGCAGTGACCGAACTCGAGACCGCTCCGGTGCCGACTGCGTTGGTGGCACTCACGCGGAACGTGTGCGTTATGCCATTCGTCAGTCCAGTGACGATTGCAGAAGTTGCCGTTGACGTGCCATCGGCAAACACCGTCCATGAACTGCCGGAGTCATTGGAGAACTCGATGATGTAGTCGGTGATCGCTGATCCACCGGTCTGACTCGGGGTCGTCCACGTCAACGTCACTTGTGCCGCGCCGGCGACGGCACTGAGACCGGTCGGCGCAGTCGGGACGCCGACAGCGGCACGCGCGACATCGCTGGTCGGGCTGGTTCCGGCGGAATTGAGCGCGCTCACCCGGAAGGAATAGGTGACGCCATTCGTGAGACCAGTCACGGTGGCACTCGTCGCCGTGGAGACGCCGTCATTGAAGGTTGACCATGTCGAGCCATTGTTCGCCGAGAACTCCACTTTGTAATCGGTGATTGCACCACCACCGGTTTGCGTCGGTGCGGTCCAGGTGAGTGACGCCTGTGCGACGCCGGCAACCACGGTCAACGCTTGCGGGGCACTCGGCGCCTCAGGTGCAGGTGGTGTCCAACGAGCGCGGGTGAAAAGCAACAGGTTCGGCGAACCCGTTACAGGGTTCGTCACGACATCAGGGGTGGCATATGCGCGCAGTTCATTGACTACCTGGGCGGGTGTCAGATTCGGATTTTCCTCCAGCAGGAGTGCTGCTGCACCTGCGACATGTGGTGCCGCCATCGAGGTGCCCGACAGTGAGCGAAGTTCGCTGGACGAACGATGGTACGACGACGTGATTGATGAGCCTGGCGCGAACAGGTCGAGCAGCGAACCCCAGTTTGAGAAGGATGAGCGGCCATCGTTCGACATCGTCGACCCGACCGTGATCACTGATGGTTCGGATGCCGGGGAGTAACCGCTCGCATCTCGATTGTTGTTGCCTGCCGCAACCACGACGGTGATGCCGTCAAGTACCGCGTTGGCGACCGCCTGGTTCGTTGACGTATTGCGTCCACCACCCAGACTCAGGTTCGCGACTGCCGGAACGCCTGCGGCGTGATCATCAACCATCCAGTTGACGCCGTAAATGACGTCGAACATGCTGCCGCGACCCGTGCACGACAGCACGCGCACGGGCACGATGGTGACGGCTTTGGCGACACCAACGGTTTGTCCACCGACCGTGCCGGCGACGTGCGTGCCGTGCCCGTTGCAGTCTTCGGTGCCACGACCGTCATTTACTTGGCTGCGCCCCGCCACTACACGACCACCAAACTCGCGGTGGTCGCTGCGCACGCCAGTGTCGATGATGTACGCGCGCACGCCAGAACCGGTGTAGTTGTACGAGTAGTTCTGGTTCAACGGCAGCGAGCGCTGGTCGATGCGATCCAGACCCCACGACGGTGGGCTTGCCTGATCGGCTTCGATGCCGACCACAGTGTTCTCTTCAATCAACAGCACATTCGGGTCGCTGGCGAGCGTGGACAGTTGCGACTTGCTCAACTTGGCGCCAAAGCCGTTGATTGCTGCACTCATCGTGCCGAGAATCGTGGTGCCGCTGTCGGCCTGCGCGGCAGCAAAGGCAGTGGCACCCACACCGGGTCGAAGCATGACGATGTACTCGCCAGGAATCGCTTCGCCGATATTGAGTTCATCGATGCTGCGCGGCACGGTGGTCGTCGTCGTCGTGCTAGTTGACGACGAACTTGTTGTTGACGTAGTAGTAGTCGTTGTTGGCGCCACCGTCGACGTAGTTGTCGGTGCGACTGTCGTCGTAGTCGGCTCCATCGTGTCGATCACCGACATCGTCGAGTCGGGCTCCACCACCAACACCTGGCTGTCTTGCTTCAGTCGACGTACGTCGGCGTTATCGAGCTC
>VGBY01000088.1 GCA_016870295.1 Actinomycetota bacterium | reverse complement strand
CAACGGCACCAATCCGGCGGCGTGCGCACCACCGACGTCGTTCACGTACGAGTCACCGACGTAGGCGATTCGTTCGGGTGCAATCCCGAGCGCGGCAATCGCGTCTCCGAAGATGCGCGGGTCGGGCTTGGCATAACCAATCACATGTGAGTCGGTGACGATGCTCACCGGCACGCCGGCGCCGGCACCCACCTGACAGATGCACAAGTTGGCGAGCGTCTGCTCGATCTGCCCGCTGGCATTCGACACCACACCGATGGGCACCTTGCTGCGGTATAACTTGTCGAGTGCGGCGACCGATTCGAGCATCGGGAAGCGCCAGTAGTACGGCGAGAACAATCTGCGCATCGCTTGCGCGGCGGCATCCACTTCCCCATCACGCACGCCTGCCGCCTGCACATAGGCCCGTCGGTAGACATCCCAGGTGACCTTGTCGATCGAGCGGTCGGTGCGTTTGCTGGCAACGGCATCGAGAGCCTCCATGCCGGCATAATGACAGCGCACCAGCGTGTTGTTGTCGCTGGAACCACCGAACGGCGAGATCGCCATGCCGGTCGCCACGGGATCGGGGATGACGAAGATTCCCCCGGCATCAAACAGCACGGCGTCGAAGCGCTTGGTCACGGCAATTCGCCTACTGGTGCTTCGTCATTGCGAGACGTCTACTTCGAACGCGAAAGTCCGGCGCGAGTGCCGCGCGAGATGAACTTGAGCGCCATCTTGCGGCTCGCTTCATCGATCATCTCGTCGCCGAACATCACCGCACCCTTGCCTTCGCCTTCGGTGGCCTTTTCGTACGCGTCGAGAATCGCACATGCCCGATCGAACTGTTCCTGCGTCGGTGAGAACACCTCATTGAGAATCGTCACTTGGTCGGGGTGCAACGCCCACTTGCCGTCGTAACCCAACGTGCGGGTGCGCTTGCAGTAGTCGCGGAATCCGTCGGCGTCACGTATATAGAGGTACGGCCCGTCGATCACCTGCAAGCCGTTGGCGCGACCAGCCATCAGGATTTTGTTGAACACGTAGTGGAAGTGGTCGCCCGGATAATCGGCAATCTGCACGCCACCGGTGAGCACCGGCATCTCCATGCTCGCCGCAAAATCGGCGGGGCCAAAGATGATCGTTTCGATGCGCGGGCTCGCCGCACAAATCTCTTCGACGTTGATCAGACCGCGCGCAGTTTCGATCTGGGCCTCGATGCCGATGTGGCCGACGGGGAGACCACTCGCGATTTCCACCTGACGCAACAACATGTCGGTGGCGACGATCTGCGCGGCCGACTCCACTTTGGGCAGCATGATCTCGTCGAGCCGTGCACCCGCACCGCCGACCACTTCGATGATGTCGTAGGCGGTCCACTTGGTGCTCCAGTCATTCACACGCACGCACAAGACCTTGTCGCCCCACTCCTGCGACTTGATTGCATGTGCCACGCGTGCGCGCGACGCCTCCTTTTCTTTCGGGGCGACGGCGTCTTCGAGATCCAAGAACACCATGTCGGCCGGGATGCCCGGGCCCTTACCGAGCATTTTTTCCGACGAACCCGGAATGGAGAGACACGAACGGCGGGGCAGGTCGCGAGAGCGAGGAGACATGACTTGCAGGCTAGATGGCGCTGCGTCGCAACAATTCGCTGGTGGGCGGACACTCGGGTGTGAGTGCAGCGGTGGTGTCGTCAGATGCGCCACTTGGCCCGATCACGCGCGTGAAGCGCGCGACATCAATCACATCGAGACCCGCCTGCCAGTCGGTGTCGAGTTGCAGGGCGGCACACATGCCGTCCCACAACACGGAGGGCAGTCGCGTGCCGGCACCGGTGACGAGCCATGTCGGTTTGCCATGTGCGCGCGCAGTCTCGACGACTCCCCGCGAGCCACCGACCGCCAGCACCGACGCGGCGCCCGCGGCGAGAGCTTCGACCAATACAACGTCGCACTGCGCGATTGCGGCGGCAAGGCATTCGAACGGCACGAGTTCGGCAGCGATATCCGCGTCATGCAGGCGCTCGACGAGCGCCTCACCCTCACCGTGACTGTCGACGACCAACATCGTGGCGTCGCCGCGCTGCACCAAACATTTCACCGTCGTGAACGGCCAACCAACGATCAGCACTTGCGCGTTGTCGGGCGTCGCATCGTCGAGATGAGCGGGGGTGTCGTCACGCTCGATAACGAGCGCTAGTTCACGCGCCCGCACGAACGGCTCTGGTGCAGCCAGCACATGAGCGCACAGCCACCACAACTGCGCCATGGTCGGATGCCTCTCGACGATGCGCCGACACGCGAGCACCAGCGACTGCGGGTCGAACTCCATCTCGCACAACGCGAGCGCGGTTTCGCGCACGAGCAATGCCGGCCCGGCACCGTCGGCGCGTGCCACATATCGCAACCTTTCGATCGGGTGCATAACGAAGAGAATACTTGCGGCTTGCTACCGTTTCTTTTGTGGTTACGCCGTCACCAGACACGGTGTTGCATCCACTGCACGGTGGGCAGCGTGCCCTGCACGAGTGGCTCACCACCTTCCACCTTCTCTCCGTCGTCATTGACCCGTATACCAAAGAGAGTGGCTGGGTGTTAAAGACCGCGCGGCGCGTGCTCGCCCAATTTGCCGGCTCGAGCGTGCGCACCAACTATGTGGTCACCGCTCGGCCAGAGGAGGCCCGGGAATTCCTCGGGGTGCTCGCCGACGAAACCATCGTGTTCTGCGACGCCGACCGCACGTTCGTGAAGCAACTCCACCTGCAAAGACTGCCGGCCTTCGTCTTCTTGCGCATCGACGGCAACGTGGTCGCGAGTGCAGAAGGTTGGAACCCGCTCGAATGGCGCACGGTCGCCGACGAAGTCGCGCGCACGGTGGCGTGGAGCAAGCCGTTGATTCCGGCGCCGGGCGACCCCGGCGCATTCGCCGGAACACCGGCCCTCGTCTGATGCGGGAGGTGTCGTGATGCCGACCCCCGAACCGTTCGCGCACGTCGATCTTCTTCCGCTGGGCAAAGACACCACCGAATACCGACTCGTCACGCGCGACGGCGTCTCTACCGCGAAAACCGAACTCGGCGAATTTCTCCGCGTTGATGCCAGCGCCATCACACGTCTGACCGCCGAGGCGATGCGCGACATCTCGCACTTCTTGCGCCCCGACCACCTACAACAACTCGCCGACATCCTGCGCGACCCCGAGGCAAGTGAGAACGACCGCTTCGTCGCCCTCGACCTTTTGAAGAATGCCTCGATTGCCGCTGGTGGCGTGTTGCCGATGTGCCAAGACACGGGCACCGCGATCGTGAAGGCAAAGAAGGGTCAGTTCGTCATGACCAGCGGCGGTGACGAAGCCGCCATCTCGCGCGGCGTGTACGACACGTTTCTCACCAGCAACTTGCGCTACAGCCAACTCGCGCCGCTGTCGATGTACGAAGAGTCGAACACCAACACGAACTTGCCGGCAGAAATCAAGATCGCTGCGGTCGACGGCGACGAGTACAAGTTTCTCTTCATCGCCAAAGGTGGCGGCTCGGCGAACAAGAGCTATCTCTTTCAAGAGACGAAGGCGCTTCTGAATGAAAAGACGCTCCTGCCGTGGTTGTTCGAAAAGATGAAGACACTCGGCACCGCGGCGTGCCCGCCGTATCACCTCGCAGTGGTGATTGGTGGAACTTCCGCCGAGTACGCCGTCGAAGTCGCCAAGTTGGCGAGCACGCGCTATCTCGACTCACTGCCGACGTCTGGCAGCAAGACGGGTCACGGTTTCCGCGACCTCGACCTCGAGGCCAAGGTGTTGAAACTCGCGCAGCAAACCGGCATCGGTGCGCAATTCGGTGGCAAGTACTTCTGCCACGACGTGCGCGTGATTCGCCTACCACGCCACGGCGCAAGTTGTCCGGTGGCGATGGCCGTGTCGTGCAGCGCCGACCGCCAGGCGCTCGGCAAGATCACGCGCGACGGCGTGTTCCTCGAGCGTCTCGAAACCGATCCCGCGCGATTCATGCCCGATATCGACTTCAATGACTTGGGTGGCGAGGTCGTGCGCATCGACCTGAACCGCCCGATGGCCGACATTCGACGAGAACTCTCCAAGCACCCCGTCAAGACGCGAGTGATGCTGACCGGACCGATGGTGGTGGCGCGCGACATTGCACACGCCAAGTTGCGCGAGCGACTCGAACGCGACGGATCACTACCCGACTACTTCAAGGATCACTGCGTGTATTACGCAGGCCCTGCCAAGACACCAGCCGGGTTTGCGTCTGGCGCCTTCGGGCCGACGACCGCGGGCCGCATGGATTCGTACGTGGCCGATTTTCAGCGGGCGGGCGGAAGTTTCGTGATGCTCGCCAAGGGCAACCGCTCGCGTCAGGTCACCGATGCGTGCAAAGAGTTCGGTGGCTTTTATCTCGGCTCAATCGGCGGCCCGGCGGCCCGACTCGCACAGGATTGCATCACCAAGGTGGAAGTGTTGGAGCACGCAGAGCTGGGCATGGAGGCAGTGTGGAAGATCGAGGTGCGTGACTTCCCCGCCTTCATCGTGATCGACGACAAGGGCAACGATTTCTTCGACATGGTCGATGCGACGCGCGCGACGCCGGTCAACCTCCGCTCGTAAGCGTCGCGGCAGAATTCGTCGCCG
>VGBY01000087.1 GCA_016870295.1 Actinomycetota bacterium | reverse complement strand
TGGGCTCGACGCCGGTGCTCGCATCGTCGGTGAGCACGGCGCTCAGCAAAGGTGCGTCAATCGCTGATGCCGCTGCACTCGCCGCGGATGATGCCGAGCCGCAGTCTGACTTGAACGCCAGTGTCGAGTATCGCCAACACTTGGCGCGTGTACTCGTACGGCGCGCGTTGGAAGAAGCGTCGAAGTAACCGCGACGCGCGGGCACACTGTGTCGCGCTACAACAGTCCGGCGTAGCTCCCGCCATCGACGGGGATATGTGCGCCGGTGATGAACTGCGCCGGTTCGCTGCACAAGAACGCCACTACCCTGCCGAAGTCGGCAGGATCACCGACCTTGCCCGCTGGAATGCCGAGTTGACCCGCATCCGGTGACGAGCCGTACAACTGCGTGATGCGATCGGTGGCGTGAATGCCTGGTTGTGCCGAGTTCACCGTTACTCCGTCGGCGGCCACTTCGCGCGCCAGAGTCTTCAGAAAACCGGTCACGCCCGCCCGCGCGGTGTTGGAGAGAATCAAGTTGGCAATCGGCTGGCGTACCGACACCGAGGTGATGGCGACGACGCGACCCCATCTGCGTTCGCGCATCGCCGGCACCGCCGCCTCGCACATCGACACCACGGACAACAAGTTCTGTTCGAGCGCCGGCAGATAGTCATCTACGGTGAGTGATGCAAAATTGCCGGGCTTGGGACCGCCACCGTTGGTGACGAGGATGTCGAGCGAGCCGAGTCGCTCGCGCGCCAAGTCGATGAACATCGCTGCACCGCTCGCGGTCGACACATCGCACGCGACGCCGATGGCCCCACCACCCAACTTGGCGACGGCGGCATCGACCCGGTCTTGCGTGCGGCCGCAGATGATCACCTTTGCCCCCGCTTCGACGAGTGCCTGCGCAGAGGCAAGGCCCAGCCCGGCGGTCGCGGCGGCGACAGCCGCGGTGCGCCCGTTGATGCCAAGGTCCATGACGAATGAACGGTAGCGCAGGCAACCTTCCTAGGCTCAAGGGCGTGGCGGCACCTCGCGCATCACTGGCATCGGTGGCCCATGTTCAAGACGCATTGCAGAAGGCGGGATATCTCGCCGATGAGGGTCTCGCCACTGCCGTCTATCTCGCGTTGTCGCTGAAGCGACCGCTCTTGCTCGAAGGCGAAGCGGGTGTCGGCAAGACGGAGTTGGCCAAGGTGCTCGCCACGGTGCGCGGCAGCGAACTCATCCGATTGCAGTGTTACGAGGGCATCGATGCGAGTCAGGCGGTGTACGACTGGGACTATTCACGCCAACTGCTGCACCTGCGCGCTGCCGAAGCAAGTGGCGAGGCGCAGAGCAAGGCCACCGAGAGCCTCGAGAATGAGTTGTACGACGAACGATTCCTCATTCGTCGGGCATTGCTGCGTGCAATCGAACCGCGCAACGGTGCCGCACCGGTGTTGTTGATCGACGAAATCGATCGCGCTGACGACGAGTTCGAGGCGTATCTGCTCGAGGTGCTCTCCGACTTTCAAATCACGGTGCCGGAAGTGGGCACGTACCGCGCAACGGAAATCCCCATCGTGGTGCTCACGTCGAACCGCACTCGCGACGTGCACGACGCGCTGAAGCGCCGATGCTTGTACCACTGGGTGGAACATCCCGGGTTCGAACGCGAGGTCGACATCGTTCGACTGCGCGTGCCACAGGTGCACGAGCGGCTTGCACGGCAAGTGGCCGGCGCAGTGGAGCGCCTGCGCACGATGCACCTTTACAAGCCGCCGGGCGTGGCCGAGACCATCGACTGGGCGACCGCACTCGGCACGCTCGGCGTGACACAACTCGACGAAGCAGTCGTGCGCTCCACGCTCGGCACCGTGCTGAAATACCGCGAGGATCACGAACGGGTCAACGAAAGTGGCGTGGCGGATCTCGTGAAGCACGCATTCGAGCGCGCCACGATCAACTAGTGACTGCCGAACGCATGGCCGTCGCCTTCGGGCGGGTGTTGCGCGGGGCGGGGTTGCGTGTGCCGCTCGACTCGGTGGTCACGTTCGTGCAGTGTCTCGATGCCGTCGGTATCACGGATCGGAACCGCGTGTATTGGGCCGCACACACCGCCATGGTGCGACGCCCCGAAGATCGCGAGGCATTCAACGTCGCCTTCGCCGTGTTTTGGGATCGCCTGTCTGCTGGCGAAGATCCCGATGCCATCAGCGAAGAGACGATGACGCTCGCCGTCGACGACAGTGACGACGCAGGCGACGGCACCAGTGATGAAAAGGAACCGAGCGTGACGCTGCGATTCTCGGCCGTTGAGACGCTGCGGACCAAGGATTTCTCCGAGTACTCCACCGACGAACTCGCCGAGGCTCAACGCCTCATGCAGCGACTGCGGTTTGCGGGTTCGCCGCGACGATCCTTGCGCCAAACCGCATCACGGCGGCGTGGTGCCAGCGTGGACGTTCGCCGCACGGTGCGCACCTCGTTCGCCCATCTCGGAGAGCCGGTACGCCGTGAGTGGCGTGAACCAAGCGAGCGACTACGGCGGTTGGTGGTGTTGCTCGACGTATCGGGCTCGATGGAGCCGTATGCCCGTGCATTCCTGCGCTTCATGCACGCGGCGATGGTCGGGCGCCAACGCGTGGAGGCGTTCACGCTCGGCACACGCCTCACGCGCATCACCCGCGAGCTCTCGCATCGCGACCCCGACAAGGCTCTCGCCCGTACTTCGCAACAGGTGGCCGACTGGAGTGGTGGAACGCGCATCGGTGAATGTCTGCGCGCTTTCAACGACCGCTGGGGCGTGCGTGGTATGGCGCGCGGGGCGATCGTCGTCGTGCTCTCCGACGGATGGGATCGAGGCAACCCCGACGTGTTGTCGGAACAGATGCGTCGCCTGCAGCGCGTGGCGCACCGCGTGGTGTGGGTGAACCCGTTGAAGGTGACACCCGGATACGCACCACTCGCCCGCGGCATGGCGGCCGCACTGCCCCACGTGGATGCCTTCGTCGAGGGTCATTCGTTGGACGCGCTCGAACAACTCACGCGGGTGATCCACGACGACCGCGAATTGGTGCGAGGCTGACGACATGCTGGTGCGAGGCTGACATCATGCGCGAACTACTCGACGACCTCGACCGCTGGCGCGCGGCGGGCAAGCGTTGCGTGATTGGTCGCGTGGTGGGTATCGAAGGCTCAGGCCCGCGCGACCCTGGTGCGGCGATGGCGGTGAACGAGGACGGCGAAGTCGTCGGCTCCGTGAGTGGCGGCTGCGTCGAGGGCGCGGTGGTGAGTGAGGCGTTGGAAATGCTGGGCACCAACGCGCCAGCGAAAGTCGTGACGTTCGGATACTCCGACGACGAAGCATTCGCCGTGGGGCTCACCTGCGGCGGCACGATTCATGTCTTCATGCAGGAACTCACGTGACGACGCCGTACGACGAGCTCGCGCGGCGTCTGCGCGCCAACTCCCCCACTGCTCTGGTGGTGGTGATTGAAGGCCCGCACGTCGGCGCGACGATGCTCGTGACACCGAACGCGCCGCAAATCGGTTCGCTCGGCAACGACGACCTCGACCGAGTAGCGGCGCGCGATGCGCTCGGTGAATTGGAGGCTGGTCGCACCGGAGTGCGCCACTACGGGCCGCAGGGTCAGACGACGCCGGAGGATTTGGCCGACTCGCCGACGGTGCGTGTCTTCGTCGAGTCGTTCGCACCCCCACCGCACATGGTGATCTTTGGGGCGGTTGACTTCACCAGTGCGCTCGCCCGCGTGGCAAAGGTGCTCGGCTACCACGTCACGGTGTGCGACGCACGCAAGGTGTTTGCCACCGCTCGACGCTTCCCAATGGCCGACGAAGTGATGGTGGCGTGGCCCGACGATGTGTTCATCAAATTTGGTGCGACACTCGGCCCGCGCGACGCAGTGTGCATCCTCACGCACGACCCGAAGTTCGACGTGCCGGCCATTCAAGGGGCGCTGCGCACGCAGGTGGGATACATCGGCGTGATGGGCAGTCGCAAGACGCACGCCAAGCGTCTCGAGCGCCTCGCTGAAATCGGATTGCGCGGTGACGACCTGGCGCGCGTGATGTCGCCCATCGGGTTGGATATCGGCGCGCGCACGCCCGAAGAAACCGCCATCTCCATCTGCGGTGAAATCATCGCGCGACGCACGGGCCGCGGCGCCACATCGCTCTCAACGACGAGTGGAGCGATTCACTAGCCGAGCGGGCTCACCCAACGCATCCACGAGAGACGTGTGGAGTCGATGCGGTGCACTTCCACCGTGCGCTGGCCTGATCGTGCAGCCACGATGAGCTCGGGTACGCCGAGCGACATCATGATGTGACCCGGGTACCACACCAGATCGCCTGCCTGCACGTCGTCGCGACTGACGCGCGTGGCACGAGCATACTGCTGCGCGGATCCACGCTCGATTTCCACACCCGCCTGCGCCCAGGCGAACATCGTCAGCGACGAACAGTCGAGCGCGATGAACGGCGCATCGGCATTGAGTCTGTAGGGAACACCAACCTGGCTCAGCGCGGAGAACATCGCAATCTTGCGTTGCACCGGCGTGTTGAACCACACGCCGCGCAACACGTCGGCATCCGCATCGAGGATGAAGGCGATGAATCCGGCAAGCTCGGCGATCTTTCGTCCGGCCACGT